>CAMFGQ010000116.1 GCA_945950065.1 uncultured Clostridia bacterium | reverse complement strand
TTTATTATAACAGATAGCATGGTGCTCTTACATAAAGAAGCCTAAAGGATTGAGGAAGTGATGACATGTTCTGGGGATGAAATTGACATACCCCATGCCGTGCTTATATAAAATAATTTACCCATTACATAGCTCTTCATTTATTTTTTCCTAGCTTTGTCACAAAACAAGGACGCCAGTCGTTATGATAAGGTAGAGTATAGTCTAATGGATGGGATTAGAAAACGACGTTGTTTTAATGAGGAGATGGAGCTTTTATGCTACTTTACTTAAGTCTTCTTGAAGAAGAACGATAAAGTCCGTATACTTGGTGTAAATTGAGAAATAAAAAAAGAGCCACGAGCTCGCTTTCGGTATAATAAGTTTTGACGAAACTAAAAACTGAAAGGAAAGAGATCATGGCTCAAGTACATCTTACACTGGAAGACGAGATTCTTAAAGACCTTATGCTTGGAAATCGGGAGAACGGGGTGGCGAAATTACTGGAAAAAGTATTTGACGCGGTGCTGCGCGGGCAGGCCAGTGAACAATTGAATGCTGAGCCGTATGAGCGAAGTGATGGACGTGTCAGCTATCGCAATGGCTATCGAGAGCGTACCCTGACAACTAGAGTAGGAACGCTGATTCTTCACGTACCTAAATTCCGTGATGGCAACTTCTCTACCGATTTGTTCCGTAGTTACCAGCGCAGCGAAAAAGCATTACTTTTAAGCCTTATGGAAATGGTGGTTCAAGGAGTATCAACCAGAAAAGTCAGTGAGATCACAGAAACATTATGTGGCACCAGCTTCTCTAAATCGACTGTTTCTATGCTTTGTCAGGAGTTGGATCCTGTTGTTGATAATTTCCGTAATCGTCCTCTGTCACGCCACTATCCTTTCATGATTGTAGACGCCATCTACATGAAGGCTCGAGATGATGGTCGTGTTAAGTCCAGAGGGCTACTTATAGCGACTGGAGTCAACGACGATGGTAATCGTGAGGTCCTTGGCTTCAAGATAGCAGACGGCGAGAGCGAAGGACTTCTTCTGTGAACTAAAGGCGAGAGGGCTCAGTGATGTAGACTTAGTAGTCAGCGACAGCCACGGCGGGCTCAAGAAGGCAATTCAGAAGCAATTCCATGGTGCTGGTTGGCAGCGGTGCCAGACACATTTTTCTAAGAATCTGTTGGATAAGACGCCTAAGAAGCTTCAATCCGAGATAAAGAGTAGCCTGACGGATCTATATAATGCTCCAGACCTAAAGCAGGCCAAAGACAGAAAACAGCAAATGCTGGATAACTTCCAGGATAAGGCGCCTAAAGCTATGGCGTTACTAGATGATAGCTTTGACGAGATTACGGCTGTTTTTGCTTTGCCGGAAGCCTATCGTAAACGACTGAGAACCAGCAACAGTATAGAACGGCTCAACGAAGAGCTACGTCGTAGGGAACGCGTTATACGGATATTCCCCAACGATGACAGTCTTATCCGACTAATGGGAGCGGTTCTGATGGAGCACCATGAAAAATGATTGACAGGCAAGAAGTATTTCATAATGGATCGCTACTTTGATGAGAGAGAAACAGCGAGAAAAGAAGCGTTAGCAGAACGAGCGTCACACCTGCATGTTGTCACCTGATTCATGCAGATACCAGAAGGCAATTTACACCAACTTTTTGGACTTGACTTCCTTCGGCCAACACTCTTCCATCTTCTAACATCACAATATGATCTGCATGAAGGACTGTACTTAAGCGGTGGGAAACCGTGACACTTGTGCGTCCCTCATATAATTCACGAAGCGAATTCATCACAGCACATTCACTCTCGGCGTCGAGATTAGCTGTTGCTTCATCCAGTAGGAGAACTTTAGGCTCCTTCAACATGAGACGAGCTAGGGCAATTCTCTGGGTTTCACCACCAGAAAGTGTAGAACCCTCTTCGCCTACCCAGGTCTCGAAATCATCCGGCATTTCCATGATGCGTTCATAAATGGCTGCTTTTCGTGTGGCCATGATCAGTTCTTCTTGTGCTACTTCTCTTGCAATCCCATAGGTTAAATTGTCAAGAATGGTTCCTACAAAAAGATTCTTTTCCTGTGTCATGTAGGCGAAATTCTTACGATACTCTTGTAGGGCAATGGTCTGAATGTCTACACCACCCATGGTGACTCTGCCGCTATCTGGTATAAAAAACCGCTCTAACAGGGATAGAATGGTGGTCTTCCCTGAACCTGATTTACCAACAATAGCTGTTAATTTATTTTGAGGGATGGTGAAGCTAGCCCCACATAAAACAGGATATTTTCCATAACTAAAGTGCACATCTTCAAAAACAAAGTCTCCCACTTCAGTCATTTCCGTTCCTTCATAGACTTCAGCATCAGCATCCATAAAATCTGCTACGCGGGTTACACCACCCTGTGTTCCCTTGATCAGTGGCCATAGGGCCAAAAATCCAGAAATCGATCCATTAACTGTTCGTGAATAGAGATAAAAGGCAATCCAGACAGAAAGGGTGATCTGCTCATTGCGGATCAGTACCACTCCAACTACAATAGCAAGGATGGTATTAACAACCATGATGATGGTATCCACTTCTGAGAAGATAAACTCCACGGCCTCGATATGAAAGCGGGAACGATTGTATTCCTTAATCACCTCACTTCCCCGCTTAATTTCATGATCTTCTTTGACAAAGACCTTAACCAAGGGAATGTTGATCAACATTTGTGATAAGTATTTGGTTAGTTCGGCTAATTTTTCCTGAACACGATAGGTTCGTTTAAAAAAGATCCGTCCCTGTAAAAACTTGACAAAGATAATGAAGGGAATCAGCGCCAATTGGAGCCACCCCAAGGTCTTATGATAGGAAAAAACATAACCTAAACTCAGATACAAGGCATAGGAATCATCCAGTAACCCTCTCACCACCGTCACAAAGACCGTACCTAATAACTGGGTATCGCTTGTTACCCTACTGATGAGTTCTCTCGGACTGGTCTTATGAAAAAGTCCGATGGGTAAAGTGAGAATTTTTGCCCAAACTTGGTCTAAGACTCGTTTTGAAATCAGGTTATGTGTGTAAATTCTCACATAGTTTGCGATAACCGAAATCACAATGGATCCTGCTAGGATCAAAATCGCCGTGGTGACCGTCTCTTTCGAGAGGTCTCCACTGGTGATTTTCATTTGATAGTCTGGATATAGCAGTCCAACTCGAGCTGAAACGAGTCCCAGTGCAACCGTGATCAAAAGAAGGGCCCAAGGAATCCTACTTTCAGTGATCAGGTTTAGCACACGTCTCCATGCCCCGCGCTGTTCTACTTCTCCTTTAGCTACCTTGGTCATCTTAGATAACCTCTACAGTCACTTTATCCAGATAACCTTGGAACATCCTCATACCTGTATGGTGGGTGGACTCGATGAACATAAAGGTCTCATTGGGCTCACGCTCATAGAAACTTTCTACAGTCTCTCCAGTTTCTTTTGCACACTTCTCCATGGTCTCTTTGTATACGTCGTGTTGTTCGCGTGGATGCTCTAAATAATAGAGATGTTGGAGATACTGCTCCATTTTGAACTGTGAAGTATTGAACTCTTCAAAGGCCTCATCAATTTGCTCCTCTGTATAGTCAGCCCATTCAGGGAAGCATCGTTTAACAAAGTCATAATAAGGCATGCTCTCGGAATCAGCATCTTCGACTGTTTGCTCGCGGATTAGTTCAAAATAAGCTTCAAGTTCTTCTTGGTCGATCTCAATCTCAAGATTGTCTAAAATTTGTTCGCGAAGACCAGGATAGACATTGTAGAGATAGTGATCTTCTTTATGGCCGCCAATACATTCTTCTCTTTTTGCTTGTATAAAGGCCTCCATGGAATCAACATTTGGATATTCTTTATGAACATCATCTTTGATCATTTCCCAGTTCAACTCTGGTTCTGTCTTGGTCTTTACTTTCAGTACTTCTAAGGTAACGGGTTTTTCGTCGATTGTAACTTCTTTCTTTTCGCCTAGGTGTAAACCCAGTAGAGCTTCCTCCACTCGCTTATTGAACAATCCTTTACCAAGGGAAACAGGAATCATAGGACGATTGAATTTTGGTAACTCAGATGTAGCTTTCATCATGACAATGTCACCGTCTTCAATAGCATGATCTGCTCCAGCATCAATGGTTGTACCGTGTTTCTTTCGGAGGAATTTTAGTTCCTTCTGAACATAGTCGTTGAGTGTTTCTTCTTTGACAGTTAAGTGAAGCTTTTCTGGATCATAAACCAGTTCACTAACATCAAGATAACTTAAGATTTTTGTTTTCATATTACACCTCTTTCCTTTATTT
>CAMFGQ010000115.1 GCA_945950065.1 uncultured Clostridia bacterium | reverse complement strand
ATCCAGTGCCGACCTCATGGTATCTTCAGAAGAACCAAATCCAGGAAGGACAACAGCATGGATGTTTTCTAGGGGTAGTCCAGCTTCCCTGTGTGCATGAATCGCTGCAACAAGAGCCCAGGTAGAATCCAGACCACCACTGATGCCAATGATGGAATGCTTGGAGTAGGTCCTTTTTAAGCGATAGGCATAGGCTTTGGCTTGGTGAAGGAGAAGCTCCTCATAAACAGCAGGTTGAGAAGAGAGGAAAGGATAAGGTGAAAAGGCTCTCTCTTTGATTATCTTTTGATAGCTTTCTACCTTAAGGGAGCCTTTTTTTACAGGTAGATCCAGCAGGACAAGGCCTTCTTCCCATTGCCCTTTTGCTATCACATCACCATCTTCAAGAAGAAGATATCTCGCAGAATGCACCCCTCCTGATGTGGTATAGCTCTGTGGGCAAGAGAGATAAAGGGTCAAACCTTGATGATCTTTACATGTCTGGATGATTTCTTGTTGTTGATCAGGTGTACTAAAGCCATCATCCAGTAGAACCGAGATCTCAAAGAGATCTCTATAAGGAAGATTAGCTTTTGGGAAAAGTAAAGGATCAGAAAAGACCTTCTCTTTACTAGTGAGGGGGATATAGCCAAGTAGCTTACCTTGCTCTATTGCAGCCATGACGCTAAAGAGTCTCTCTTCTTCCTTGATTGGTAGACCCAGAAGAAAGGGGAAGGGACGTTTAGTTAATGTTTCTACTGCTTCCTTACAGCCATCCAAAAGATCAGGGTGGCGGTTCATCTCACCAAGTCCATCCCCCGTAAGGCTAAGGGGTGGAAAGAAGAGTAGATCTACATCTTGATTCTCTGCTTCCTCAAGCATCTTCTCTAAAATGGAAAGATTCTCTCTAGGAGCAGCAAGAGTGATGTCGGGATAGGCAATGCCCAATCGAAATTGCTTCTTCATACATACCTCCATCCCTATTATACCCTGTTCATAGGACTTATTCTCCCAAAGTGCTATACTCAAGGTGGAGGTAGCTATGAGAGTGTTTTTTGCGATCCCCTTAAATGATGTGTGGAAAGACCAACTTCAAGAGTTGCAAGCGAATCTTTTAGCTCGAGCTGAAAAAGGACGTGCAACACCTAAAGACAATCTCCATTTGACCATTCAGTTTATTGGAGAAGTAGAGGATATAGAGAATCTCGTGCTAGCGACAAGTAAACTTTCACTTCCTGAAGTAAATATGGATCCAAAGGGAATCGCTTCCTTTAAAAGAGGCAGGGAGGAGCTTGTCTATCTTGATCTCAACAGTTCTGCTGCTCTAGTAAGACTACACCAATGCGTTAGAGACATGCTAAAGCAACAAAGGATTTCTTTTGATTTGAAAAAATTTAAGGCACATATCACACTTTTAAGAAGGGTGCAGTGGAGGGAAGAAGTAGACCTTTTCCAGATGGAAGTAGATCTTCCCCCTTATCTTGCCAAAGAACTCGTGCTCTATGAAAGCCGCCTTTCCCGAGAAGGAGCTAGCTATAGGAGGATCAAGACCTATCCACTTTGTGATCGTGATGGAATAAAAAGATAAATAAATACGAGTCGAGAGTTTAAAGCAAAGTGATTTGAGAATAATAGAAATAAGAGACAGCTTCGAAAAAGGGGGTTAACATGAGAGAATTACGTGGAATGCGATGGGGTCAGCTAACCGATGGGGAGCGGACCATGCTGATGAGTCAAGCCTATGTAGACAAGGATCGGATTGACGAAAAGACAGGTGGCTGCGTGGTTCATTTTGAGAATGGACTATCAGCAATAGGAACCATACGTAAAGAAGAAGAGCAGATTATCATTGACATTGGAAAAGAAGCTAAACTCTACTCTGAAGAAGATGAATAAAGATCGAAAGAAAGAGTCCCGGGATGATTCCCCAGGACTCATTTTTTAAGCAATGAAGTTGTATGATTGTTGCATTAGACATTGAACCTAAAGTTCAGAATGTCCCCGTCTTTCACAACATACTCTTTTCCCTCGAGACGTAGGAGTCCTTGTTCTCTTGCCTTAGCGATGTTTCCCGCTTTAACTAGATCTTCATAGGCAATGGTCTCTGCACGAATAAAGCCACGTTCCATATCGGAGTGGATTTTTCCTGCGGCTCTTTGGGCTTTTGTTCCCTTGATGATGGTCCAAGCATGGATCTCTTTTGGGCCAGCTGTAATAAAACTGATGAGGTTCAGGAGTTTATAACTTGCTTGGATTAAACGATCCAGTCCAGATTCCTTGATTCCCATTTCTTCTAAAAAGATCACGCGTTCTTCAGGATCCAGTTGAGCGATCTCCTGTTCAATTTGAACCGAGATGGCTAGCGCATCAGATTGCTCGGTTTCGGCGAAGGCTTTGATTTGTTCAAAGGCCTCACTATCACCTTCAGGAGAAACATTGGCAACATAGATGACGGGTTTTGATGTGAGAAGATGGATGTCGCGATAATAGGCTTCCTCTTCTTTGGTCAGGGGATAGGACTTGGCTAGACGCTCACCTTCTAAGTGATCAATCAGACGAAGAATCAGATCATAAAGGGGCTTAAGCTTTTTATCACCCTTGAGCTGGCGTTCAACTCTGTTTTTTCTCCGCTCAAGAATTTCAAGATCTGCAAGGATCAGCTCCATGTTAATGGTCTGGATGTCGCGGAGGGGATCAATGTCGCCGTCTACGTGGACCACATTGCCGTCGTCAAAGCAACGCACAACATGTAAAATGGCATCGACTTCTCGAATATGGGAGAGGAACTGATTGCCAAGGCCTTCTCCTTTGGAGGCACCTTTGACAAGTCCCGCAATATCGAAAAACATCACCTGTGCAGGAAGGATTTTTTCGGATCCATAAATCTTTTGCAGCTCAGGTAGTCTATAGTCAGGGACATCAACAACACCCATATTTGGTTCAATGGTACAGAAAGGATAGTTTGCACTTTCTGCTCCAGCTTTTGTAATGGCATTAAATAGGGTACTTTTACCTACATTAGGTAGTCCCACAATTCCTAATTTCATACTTTTCACCTCTTAGGACATTATAGACTGAGAGAATGAGAACTTCAATGTTTTTTGATGAAATCGTGCTATACTACTTGGAAGGAGGGCCTTCATGAAACCAGTCTTTACCCGATGGATCCATCATCATGGATTTACATCAAAATATTATTATTACTACTACATCCTTCCCTTAAACAGTAAACAAGCCTCCATGGGTGCACTGCTTGGTCGAATTTTGACCAGAGGCTCTCAGGACTATCCCAGCTTAAAAGCTATTCGTGATAGGGGAGATGATCTCTATGGTACGGTTGTTTATTTTGATATGAATAAATACTTGGATCAGTTGATCTTTGAAGCAAAGCTTATCATGCCCAATTTCGCTTTGTTAGGGGAAGAGGGAACAGAGGAAGAGGCCATGGACTTCTTTCATTCCTTACTTTATCGTCCTCTCTTGGATGAAGAGGGGAATTTTTCCCGAGAGATCTTTGAACAAGAAAAAGAAATGCTCCATCAAGAATTAGATGGATTGAATAAAAACCCCTCCAGCTATGCCCATCGGCGATGCATTGAGCTGCTCTTTGAGGGAAGTTCCTTAGGTCAATACAAATATGGTGATCGTGCTACTCTCAAAGAAATTGAGTTAGAGGATATAAAGGAATTTTATCGAAGTATGATTGCATCGAGTCCCCTCTTTGTCTATCGCCATGGAGAAGAGGAGAATCGCACAGAAGGAGAAATACCTCCCTACATGCTACCACCATCACCAGATGAGGAAATGAAGAGGAAAAAAGTAGAAGAAGAAAAGGCAGTCAGTCAATCGGTCTTGGTGGAATCCTATCGAGTACCTTGGCAGTTTAGAGATGAGCGTAATCATGCCATGGCAGTCTTCTCCAATCTCTTTGGCGGTTATGCCAACAGCCTTCTCTTTCGCAAGGTCCGTGAAGAGAGGGGGTTGTGCTACTCCATCTATACAAAGTATGATAAATACAGAAGACTGCTTCTTCTACTAGCTGGCCATGAAAAGACGCATCATGATGAACTGGAGAAAGCCATTGCGCAGACTCTTAACGCCATTGGACAAGGAGAGTTTTCGGACAAAGAATTTGAAGATGCCAAGCAAGACCTAACCATTGGTCTGGGTGCACTCGTTGATTCCCAAGGGCAACTCATTGGCTATCAGTTTGTTCAGGACTTCTTTGGCCAAACGGACTCTCTCCAGGAGCGTATTGAGCGCATTGATAAGGTTACCAAGGAAGAAGTTATGGCAGTAGCAAAAGAAGTGACGCCAGCACTGAGCTTTAATTTGAGGCAAGAATGAAA
>CAMFGQ010000114.1 GCA_945950065.1 uncultured Clostridia bacterium | reverse complement strand
CTTGCACTTCCTACAGAAGAATCTGTACAAACTGCTCTTCGTACCCAACAGATTGTTGCCTTTGAGTCTGGTGTAACCAATACAGTGGATCCACTAGCAGGAAGCTATTATATTGAAGCGAAGACCAATGAGATCGAAGATGCTGCCATGGAATACATTCGCCGCATCGATGAAATTGGTGGCGCACCCAACGCAATTGATGAAGGATTTATCCAACGCGAAATTATGGACGCAGCCTACAATTATCAAAAAGATGTCGAGCAAGGTGAAGCCATTGTTGTTGGAGTAAATAAGTATCAAGTAGAAGAAGAACTTCCACGAAATCTCCTTCGGGTTGACCCCATTGTGGGAGAGAATCAAAAAGAAAAACTACGCATTTTACGCGAAACAAGAGATAACGACGCAGTGAAGGCAGCCCTTGATGCTTTACGTGAAGTATGTAAGAGCGAAGAGAATGTTATGCCTGCTATCCTAGAAGCTGTAAAAACCTATGCTACTCTAGGAGAAATTACAGATGTTATGCGTGAAGTTTTCGGCGAATACAAACAAGCCGTTATTGTATAAGGAGAGAGATTGTGGATAAGCCTATTCGTGTATTAGTTGGAAAACCTGGCCTAGATGGTCATGATCGAGGTGCAAAAGTCATTGCACGTGCACTTCGTGATGCTGGAATGGAAGTTATTTATACTGGACTACGTCAAACTCCTGAACAAATCGTTCATGCGGCCATTCAGGAAGATGTGGACTGTGTAGCTGTGAGCATCCTTTCAGGAGCACACAACACCTTACTTCCAAGAATCAATGAACTCCTTCATAAAGAAGGTGCTGAGGATATCCTCTTTGTAGCTGGTGGTGTTATTCCTGAGGACGACATTGCCTATCTAAAAGAACATGGTGTTAAAGCTGTCTTTACTCCAGGAACACCAACATCTGTCAGCATTGAGTTCATTCAGGAAAATGTAAAACGTTAAGATGAACTATAAAGAAGTCACTTGGAAAAATAAACGACAAATTGGCAAAATGATCTCCATGGTTGAGAATGCTGTAGAGGGTCATGAAGAGATTTTTAAAGAAATCTATGAAAAAACCGGTAGTGCCTATGTTATAGGAATTACCGGTCCTCCTGGAGCAGGAAAAAGCTCTTTAACAGACTCCTTAGCAAAGAACTTTATCTCCAAGGGGAAAAACGTAGGCATCCTTGCCATCGACCCAACTAGCCCCTTTACAGGTGGGAGTATCCTTGGTGACCGCATTCGTATGAATGAGCTCAGTACCCATCCTCAAGCCTTCATTCGAAGTATGGGAACACGAGGTCAGCTAGGGGGATTATCCGCCGCCACCTCATCTGCCGTACAAGTCCTAGATGCAGTTGGGGCAGACATCATCATTATAGAAACCGTTGGTGTTGGTCAATCAGAAGTCGAGATTGTCAAACATGCCGACTCCATTCTTATGGTTATGGTCCCTGGTTTAGGAGATGACATCCAAGCCATGAAGGCAGGTATTATGGAGATTGGTGATGTTTTTGCCATCAATAAGAGTGATCTTCCTGGAGCCAATAAAACAAAAATAGAAGTTGAAGCAATGCTCAGCTTTATGCCAAAGCGTGACTGGATCCCTCCTGTACTCCTTGTTAGTGCAACTGCAGAAGAGGGGATAGATGAATTGGTAAAGGAACTAGAAAATCACCGAGAACATCAGGATAAGGAAGGACGACTCTTCGAAAGAAGAAAACGAAATTTGAATGAACTTCTCTTAGAAGTCGTTCAAGACAAAGTCTTTCGACAGATTCGTAAGGACATGGACTATCCTGAAGTATTGGAGCAACTAACCAAAAAAGAAATTGACCCCTATGCAGCTGCAGATCTGCTGCTCAAAAAAATATAGGAGGAAGAATGGAAGTACTAAAACTAGACCACATTGGAATTGCAGTAAAAGACTTAGAAGAAGCTCTTCCTTTCTGGCGAGATGTCATGGGCCTGAAAGTGGAGGGAATCGAAACGGTTGAGGAACAAAAGGTAAAAGTAGCCTTTTTGCCCGTAGGAGACACAGAAGTTGAGCTCCTTGAGTCAACCGATGAAGACGGACCCATTGCGCGCTTCATTGCTAAGAATGGACCCGGGGTACAACATCTTGCTTTTCGTGTAGACGACATAGAAGAAGGCATTGCATACATGAAAGAAAAAGGCATGCGCATGATCGATAGCGAACCCCGCTATGGTGCAGGTGGTGCGAGTATCGCCTTTGTTCATCCTAAAAGCAGTTCAGGTGTTTTGGTAGAACTATCACAACGAGAAGATCCCACGGAGGAAAACAATGGATAAGAATGCACTCCTCGTAGAAAAGAAGGAGACGATTCTGGCAGGCGGCGGACAAAAGAGAATCGACAAACAACATGAAGCCGGTAAATTAACAGCCAGAGAGCGTCTAGCACTTCTCTTCGACGAAGACACATTTGTTGAGCTGGATGCTTTTGTCAAGCACCGCTGCACAAACTTTGGAATGGAAAAAGTTGATGCACCAGGAGAAGGTGTCGTAACAGGCTACGGTTATGTAGATGATCGTCTGGTTTATGCCTATGCACAGGACTTCACCGTCATTGGTGGAAGCCTTGGTGAAATGCACGCTGCCAAGATTGTAAAAGTCATGGAAAATGCAATGAAAGTTGGAGCTCCTGTTGTTGGCCTGAACGACTCAGGTGGAGCACGTATCCAAGAAGGCGTTGATGCGCTAAGTGGATATGCAAAAATCTTCTACGCCAATACCATGGCAAGTGGAGTGGTTCCACAAATTACTGCTATCATGGGACCTTGTGCCGGTGGTGCTGTTTATTCTCCAGCCCTAACCGACTTTGTCTTTATGGTCGACCAAACTGCAAAAATGTTCATTACAGGTCCACAGGTTATTGAAACCGTAACGGGAGAGAAAGTCTCTGCAGAAAAACTAGGTGGATCCATGACACATAACTCAGTTAGTGGTGTTGCCCACTATCACACACAAAGTGATGAGGAAGCCATTGCTGAAATTCGTAGACTTCTTAGCTTTTTGCCCAGCAATAATGCTCAGCGTGCTCCTATGATGGATCCCGGTGAAGTCAATGATTATCTTGAGCATCTTGATACCTTTATTCCCGATAGTCCTAATAAACCATATGATATGTTAGAAGTGATTCGCTCTTTAGTGGATCATGGGGATTTTATGGAGTATCAAGCTCATTATGCTAAAAATATGATTACTGGATTTGCTCGTATGGGTGGACGTAGTGTTGGTATTATTGCAAACCAACCTAAAGTACTCGCAGGATGTCTTGATGTCAATGCATCTGATAAAGCGGCACGCTTCATTCGCACCTGTGATGCTTTCCATGTTCCACTGCTAAATCTTGTTGATGTACCAGGATTTCTCCCAGGAACCAATCAAGAATACATGGGAATCATTCGCCACGGAGCAAAAATGCTTTATGCCTATAGTGAAGCAACTGTTCCCAAGGTTACCTTGATTCTGCGTAAAGCCTATGGTGGAGCCTATATTGCTATGTGTAATAAGGAACTCGGTGCAGACGTAGTCTTTGCATGGCCAACTGCAGAAATTGCAGTCATGGGTCCTCAAGGCGCAGCCAACATTATCTTTAGAAAAGAAATTGGTGAAGCAGATGATCCTGTGGCTGAAAGAAATGAGCGCATTGAGATGTATGAGAGAGAGTTTGCCACACCTTATATTGCGGCAGAGCGCGGCTATGTAGATGATGTCATCCTTCCTCATAGTTCAAGGGCAAGACTGATTGATGCCTTTGTCATGCTTGATGGAAAAAGAGAGAGCTTACCACGTAAAAAACACGGCAACATGCCATTGTAGGAGGTAAAATGAAAGAATTTGCAGCCCTACAAGACATGACGCTAATGCCCTTTGCTGAGCGCTTAGGACATGCATTAACGGTAACCGCTCTAGGTATGGGAATTACCTTTATTGTTCTCATAGCACTTCTTTTTGCCATTAAAATCATGAGTGCACTGTTAAAAGAGAAAAAGGTAGCTCCTGCTGAACCAGCTACACCTGCTGTAGCTCCTGTTGTTCAAGAAGTACCTCAGGAAGATGAGAGTGAACTCGTAGCTGTACTGATGGCAGCAATCGTCGCTTCCTCAGGGATACCCTATGAACGACTCAAGCTTCGTTCCTTTAAAGAGGTGACGGAAGACCTATCTCTTTGGAGTAAAGCCGGCGTCTCAGAAACCATGAATCGAGAAATCTAGGAGAATAAAAATGAAAGCATATAAAATCACTGTAAATGATAAAGTTTATGAAGTTCAAGTTGAGGAAATCGGTGGTTCTTCAA
>CAMFGQ010000113.1 GCA_945950065.1 uncultured Clostridia bacterium | reverse complement strand
GATGCTGCAATACCAACGGTTAAAGAAATTCGTGTACCATAAAGAACCCGAACGAAGAGGTCTCTACCCAGTCTGTCTGTACCGAAGAGATGCACTTTATCTGGGTGCTGGAAGGTATTCTTAAGGTCTTGATCAAAAATAGAAAAGGTCCAGACTTTAGGAATAATGATAGAGGCCAGTACCAGTAAGATGAGGAAGTATAGGGAAATAACAGCTACTTTGTTTCTTTTTAATCTTCTCCACACATCCTGCCAGTAGGTTAATGAATAGCGTACGATGGCTTCTGCATTTTTTTCGTCTTTTCCTAGAAATTCCCATTTGTTCATATCCATGTTCACGCAGCGCCTCCTAGTCATGTAACTTAATTCGAGGATCAACAAAGCCATAGGCTATATCCACAAGAAAGACCATTAGAATCAGAATTGCGGAATAGAAAATGGTGACCCCCAAAATGATTGTATAGTCACGGTTGGTAATGGACTCAACAAATTGGCGCCCAAGTCCAGGAATGGCAAAGGTTTTTTCAATGACAAAGGAACCAGTAAGAATGCCTGCAATGGTAGGCCCTAGATAAGTAATGATTGGAATAATAGCATTCTTGAGAGCATGCTTATAGAGGACCACAGAGCGTGATAGTCCTTTCGCTCGTGCTGTCCGAATATAATCCTGCTGCAAAACATCCAGCATGGAGCTTCGCGTTAAACGCGCGATAAAAGCTACAGAATAAGCCGCTAAGGCTATAGTGGGCAACACCGCATGGGCAAGTGTCCCCCAACGAGAAGTGGGGAACCAGGTATTGGTGATGGCAAAGAAATAAATCAAGATGGTCGCAAGAACAAAACTAGGTACCGTAACGCCGATGATGGCGATAAACATGACCAAGGAATCCATCCAGGTTCCTTGTTTAATGGCGCTAGCAATGCCAATAGGTATGCCTATTCCAATGATCAAAATCGTTGCATAAAGACCTAGTTGTGCAGAAACTGGGAAAAAGGTGCTAATCATGTTGCTGACAGTAAGACCTTTGTATTTGATCGAAACACCAAAATCCCCTTTCATGAGATTCTTTAAGTATGAAAAATACTGTTCATACAGCGGACGATCAAGTTTGTACTTAGCAAGCAGTGCCTTCTCAATTTCAGGCGGTAATTTCTTTTCGCCTGTAAAGGGCCCTCCTGGAATCGAATGCATCAACAAAAAAGTCACTGTGATGACAACCAAGAGAACGAGCAGCATTGAGACAAATCGACGAAGTATGTATTCTCCCATATAGTTTCCTTTCTTTCGTTTTACCTAAAAAAAACGACACCCTTCGAACTGATTCAATTTTTATTACACAAACATCACAAGATGTTATTCTTACAGTAACACCACAGTGCAGGATTGTCAACTTGTATGAATTCTGAGTAAATTATACTACATCTTGTTAGTAAGTCAGTGCTTACTCCTCTTAATATGTAGATTTTGTTTATTTATTCACTTTCTCAGGATCTTTGTCCTCTATTTGTAACATCCTTTTCTGTTGAAGTGAGGTGGTCTTATTTCATTCTCGCTGCTTTTTTTCTCCCATAATCTCTACATGAAGGCAAAAAAAGAGGAACAACTCTTCTTATGAATCTTGTTCCTCTTTCATCTTACTTACTTTCTTGGTCTATCTTACTGGACAAACGCCACCTTCACATCCGTCATCACCGATGTCAAAGAGCATCTCTTCCACTTCGTATTTGCTAATCAAGGAGGGTCTAAAGGGTTTCATGGCTGCTTTTCGTTCTTCAAACTCTTCCTTGGTAATGGTTTCATAAGGCAAGAGTTCGTAGAAGTTATCATCGAGAGAGAGGAAACTAATGGCTACAATGTCATCCCAGTTTTCCCAAACCCACTCTTCTACAGCTTCCCACTCATGGTCACGCACATGCACTGTAATGGAGGCATTGTGATCCACATAGTTTTCCATAAAGAGTTTATAGTTTTCCAGCTGCTCAATGGCCCCAATATCATACTTCGTGGTTCCTTCTGGCGCCTTAATGGGGAATTCTACAACCTTTGTCGTACAAGTCTCCCACTCTTGTCCAACTTCTGGGAAGACAGGATAGCCTAGTTCTTCACAGACTTTGACCAGTGGATCACTGGCATTAATGCGCACCCTGCGCACATAGTAGGGCGAATGAGAGTAGTGAATCCCACTGCTGACTTCAGGAAGCTGGCTCAGAGTACCCTCAGGCTTCACTGTTGTCACAAGAAGTGGAGGTGCAACATCTAGTTCAGCTGCATACATTTCCGCTTCACTGCGGGCTACACTACGAAGCTTTTTCAGAAGATCGGCTTGATCCTCTTTGGTTAAGGATGCAGCATTGACCATATCCTGCCATCCTGTTAGCGAAGTACCAATAAGATTGTCACGATGATGGACATGGTTCCAGTGATAGAGCTCCAGTTCCACTTGTGTCATCCTAAAGGCTGCTCTGGCTGAAAGCTTTTGAGCACGGAGTAAACCTTGCATGTTAAGGGTTCCGTCTTCACGAACAAAAGCGGCTACGTTAATCGTGGTGAGATTACAGAGTCCTTTATCATCGAGGAGAATCTCTGCGCAAGGGTTAACACCTTGGAAGTTGGGGCGTCTTTTTGCTCCAGCTTCAGCATTGACCCATCCAGGCTCTCCAGAATAACGCATTTGTTCTAATTGCCAGTGGAACATTTCTCGACTTGGCTTAGAGGTGTAGTAGATGGAGTTGTTACTCATGGAGCGGTGGAGGAGTTCCTTATCCACGATCCATTGACCATCAATTTGCTTGTAGAGATTGTTTTTTGCTTCGATGGACTCACGATCCTCTTGATCCAGTAGAACAATCTCTGCAGTGCGTCGTACACCGCCTACAACGACGTTTTCGCCGATGATGTTAGCAATGTCCAAGCAATCAATCGGGCGGAGTTTAACCCATCTCTTATCGCTAATGAGGCCTGCTTTTTTCACGACGCGATCAATCTTCAAGAACATGTTCTTAAGAGAAGAATGCCCGCTGGCTGTACCGCCAAAGGTTCGTAGTCTCTCACCCATGGGACGTACATGATCGTAGTTGATGATAATGGTTTTGATGTCTCTAAATTCATTGCTGTATATCAGGTTAAAGAAGTACTCTAGTGACTGGACCCAGCCTTCTTTACTATCCCCTACAGTGATTTTTACTGTACTGTTGTAGTGGAATTCCAAGGAGGTGTTGTCTTCACGTTCGCGTTTTGGTGTTGGCGTATAATCTTCATGAATGAGTTCAAAATCAGTACGAATTTTAGGAATTTTCTCAACATCACTGCGCAGAATGCGAACACCTACCCCACTACCAATCATCAGTAGATAAAATAAATCTCTAAAAGCATTGGGGCTATCTAGCACCTCAAAGGAGCAGTTGAAGTTACTCATGGGATAATATTTAGCCACATCTGTGTTTCCTACCCAGAAGGTACGACCACTTAAAAATTGGCGCATATGATAGATGTTATCAAAGAGTTCTTCTGCTTCACTGGTAGTTGTGGGAACTAAAGTACAGTTGTATTCTACAGCGCGCTTGACGGTCTCCCACCAATTCTCTCTTCTTTTCTCATGGGGGATCCAGCGGGAATAGGTTCGATAGTAGACAAAGTTACCAAGCTGTCCCATGGGAGAAGTGGCATGTTTGTATTTACGCAGGAAGTCTTCGCTTAGGAGATCTCCTTGTTTCTTTCTTAATGGGCGTGTTCGGTCTTTCTCACTACGATAAATGATATAGCGTTTTGCAACATCTTTTCTCGGGCTTTCCATCAATTGATTTTCGACGAGATTCTGTATTTCGTCTACGGTAATCACTCTACCAGCTTCACGAGCCATCTGCTCAATGGTGACACTGATGGCGTCTGCAAGTACAGGATCCACCCCTTGTTCGGTTTCGGCCATGGCACGCTGAATGGCTGAACTTATCTTTCGTGGGTCAAAGTTCACCTCATGACCTTCGCGTTTTTCAACTCGAATCATTTCTTCCTCCATATTTCCATTTGTATCATAAACTCATTCTGTTGCACTAGATATAGTCCTTGTTTTTGATCGGGCACTACATACGGTATACTAATCCGTCTCCATTAGCAAGTGCTAATTTTGTAGAGGATTATCTAATCTGCTGTGAAAGCCTTGATTTCACAGGTTTTCAGGTGTTATTATAAAAAAAATATTTTTTTATACGGAAAAGTGCTTCAATAAAGGTGAAAAGGTATCCAATATCCGCCGAAAGCCATAAAGCTTGGAATATAGGTGTTTTATGGAAATAAAGAAGAGAGTCCAACTGAGGACTCTCTTGTGCTTTCATCTATCTAATTTATTTTGGTAGAGGTTTCATTGT
>CAMFGQ010000112.1 GCA_945950065.1 uncultured Clostridia bacterium | reverse complement strand
GACATTGCCAAATTCTTCCTAGAGTTTAGTGTGGATGAATCCTGTGGTAAATGTACACCTTGCCGTATTGGAAACAAACGACTTCTTGAACTGCTGGATCGCTTTACACAGGGCGAAGCAGAGTTCTCAGATATCAATAAACTAAAAAATCTTTCAACAGTAATCTGTACCACATCACTCTGTGGTCTGGGCCAGTCCTCCCCCAATCCTGTTCTCTCTACTCTGAATTATTTCTACGATGAGTATGAAGAACATGCAGTGGATAAGCACTGTCGCTCTGCAGTATGTCGTCAACTTCTGCGCTATGAAGTCAATGAGAACTGCGTAGGTTGTACACGCTGTCTACAGCATTGTCCTGTGGACTGTATCTCCGGTGCAATCCGTGAGCGACACTATATTGATCCTGATAAATGTATCCGCTGTGGTGAGTGTTTCAACAACTGTCCCGTTGATGCTATCAGTGTATTTTAGAGGAGGAACACATGAAAGTTACTATCAATGATCGCGTTGTCCATGTGGAGCCTGGTACGACGATTTTGGAAGCAGCAAAGCTGCTGGATGTAAAAATCCCAACCTTGTGCCATCTGCATCTTCATGACATCAAATATCTCAATAAACAAGCTTCCTGTCGTGTATGTGTGGTGGATGTTAAAGGACAAGAGAATCTTCTTCCTGCCTGTGCTACTCCTTGTAAAGAAGGCATGGTCATTTCAACAGACTCCTTTAGAGCCATTCAGGCGAGAAGAACCATTGTTGAACTTCTCCTTTCGGATCACCCCAATAGCTGCTTGACCTGTGCCATGAACTTAGACTGTGAGTTACAGCGTCTTGCCCATGACCTGGGAATCAGAAAAATCCATTATGAGGGTGAGACCCACGATGAGCCTATTGATGACAATAGCTATTCCATCATTCGTGACCCCAATAAATGTATTCTCTGTAAACGATGTGAGACCATGTGTACGGAGATCCAGACTGTTGGTGCACTCACTGATGTGGGTCGTGGATTCTTTACCACCGTTGGTTCTGCCTTCCATCGCCCCATGACGGAAACGACGTGTACCTTCTGCGGACAGTGTCTTGCTGTATGTCCTACAGGAGCTCTAACAGAAGTCAACAACATCAAAAAAGTATGGCGTGCCATCAATGCAGGCAAATACGTCATTGTCCAAACAGCTCCTGCAGTACGTGTTGCTTTAGGTGAAGAGTTTGGTCTAGAGCCAGGAACTCCTGTAACAGGAAAAATGGTAGCTGCTCTTCGTAGACTTGGCTTTAAGAAAGTCTTTGATACGGACTTTGCAGCAGACCTGACCATTATGGAAGAAGCAACGGAGTTTGTGAATCGTCTTAAGCATGACGGTAAACTCCCTATCCTCACTTCTTGCTGTCCGAGTTGGGTAAACTTTATAGAACAGCAGTTCCCCGACATGCTGGATATCCCCAGTTCCTGTAAGTCCCCCCATGAGATGTTCGGTGCTCTAACCAAGAGTTATCTCTGCGACAAAATGGGACTTGATCCAGAAGATGTGGTGGTGGTTTCCATCATGCCCTGTGTGGCCAAAAAATATGAAGCCCATAGAGATGAGCTTCAAGGTGTAGAGGGCCATAGTGATGTGGATTATGTTATCACTACAAGAGAACTTGCCATCATGATTAAAGAGACAGGAATTAACTTCCTGGATCTTCCCGATGATGAGTTTGACAATCCCATGGGTGAATCAACCGGCGCAGGCGTTATCTTTGGTGCCAGTGGTGGCGTCATAGAAGCTACTCTACGAACTGCCTATCATATGATCACGGGTAGTGAGCTCCCCGATACGCTGATGGAATTCCATGGCCTTCGTGGATTAGATGGTATCAAGACAGCTAGTGTGGACATTGAGGATCGTACCTTTAACATTGCCGTAGCTCATGGTCTAGGGAATGCTAGAAGACTGCTCGAAGGAATTCGCGATGGTGAAATCGAGGTAGATGCCATTGAGATCATGGCATGTCCAGGTGGATGTATCGGTGGTGCAGGACAGCCCTATCATCACGGTGATATGATGATTCTTGAAAAGCGTGCTGCTGGTCTTTACAGTGAAGACCGTGGCAAAGAAAAAAGACGTTCACACCATAACGTCCATGTACAAAAACTTTATAAAGAGTTCCTTGGAACACCGGGTAGCAAGAAGGCCCATGACCTTCTCCACACCCATTACACTCCAAGGCCAAGACTATAGTAAAAGGGTCCCTCAAAAAGGGACCCGTTTTTTGTTGACCAAGATGAACTCATCCACATGATCGCCAATGCTAAGACTAGCCTTGCACTTTGTTGATTAGAATAGGAAGAATTAAAAACAACAATCCTATGAGTCCCCAAGCAAACAAAAATGACTGTGTTCCAAGGGTAGCACTTTTCTCAGCATGGTCGGCACTGACTCTACGGATCATGGGTGCTGACAATGGATCGTGTCGTGGATTTCTTGGACTATTCTCCATGTTGGCAACGAAAAACTGGGACAAGGCAATGACAATCAGGACAAGTCCTGTGTACTCGATTGAGTTTTTCAAGGTTGACTTCACGATAAAGTGGAAAAACAAGGTAACAAGAATCCCAACAAAAAGTGGTAGATAACTAATCCGAACAATATTCTTCAAAATTTGCTTCATCCTTAACTCCTATGCTCCCATCAAATCATCTGGGCCTTTTTAATTGCCACCTTCCTCAAGTTCTTTTTGCTTCTCTATGTTCTTCACAAATCGAGCTACGACCTTGTCTAATTGCACTTTTTTGTTTTTCATTACCGTTTCGATCTCATACTCTACCAAGTCATCGTGAGGAGGCTCTTTCACGCCTAAGACATAGGCAACGCGATCGGATTTCTCTTCTTGGGTAATGTCTTCTTCAGCACGGTCTAGCGAAACAGTTAGTTCCATAGCTAATAGTTCAAGTTCGGCTTTTAGTTCTTCCATTTCAACTTGAATGGCTACTTGTTCTTCTACCAGACTTTGCTCCAGACGAGCTTTTTCTACATCTTCTTGAGCCTTCTGAATCGTTGTTTCATGTCCCTCAGATCCTTTTTCATCTGAGGGTGGCTCTGTCTCGATATAGATATCTGTCGGTCCATCTCCGGAGCCTATGATTTCTTCATCATTGGAGGGGATTGATTTTCTTCCCGTAACAAAGGGGATCAGTAAAACCAAAATGATAAGAGCTAAGACTAATCCTACACCGACGCTTACTTTTTTTCTTTTCATCTGTCTTAACCTTTCTTTTACAGAGAACCAGCGAATCCCTAGTGCGAGAATGTTTTTTGAACTCGCACGTTCTAATAGAAGTTCACCATATTCCTTGGGATCTACGCCTAGTCTGAGTACTGCTTCATCGCAGGCAAGATCCATGTCTTGACGCATCCTCAGAAAGAGGACCCACACCAAGGGGTTATACCAATTCAGGCACAGGGTAAGATACCCAAAAAGTAATAGCTGTGGATCCCCTCTCCTTATATGCAGTTGTTCGTGGAGAAGTAGCAGTTCCTTTTTCTTCTTATCTTGTTCTAAAGGTAAATAGATAATAGGCTTTAAGAGCCCTGCCACAAAGGCTTCTTCTCCATCATGATAATAGAGATTATCCTGCTCACCTTGATAGTTGCGCTTTTTCAGGATCATGACATAACTGAGCAATCCCCATAAAAGAAGTGCAGCAATCATCCATGGATTTATCTGTTCAAAAAAACTTTTTGATCCAGAGGAAACATAGCCTACTACAGGTCTGACCTCCACCGTCCCCCACACATTCAAGGGGAAGGCAGGAAAGCTCGGTAGCAGCAAGCGCAGAAAGATCAAGCCTTCTATGATGACCCAGTACTTTGCGGGCATTCTTTTTAGAGCGGTCCGCAGAAAGAGAAAGACAGCAATGAGCAGAGCCGCTTCAATCCATCTCACTTCTCCTCCAGTTCATCAATGAGTTGCTTTAGTTCACGAAGTTCCTTTTCACTGAGTTCTTCTTTTTTAGCAAAATGTGCAACAAAGGCTGGTAGGCTCCCAGAAAATAATCTCTCTAGTAGTCCCTTCCCTTCAGCACTGATGACCTCTTCTTGACTTACAAGGGAGGTGACGATGCTATTTGTATTGATAAAAAGTCCTTTTTCAATAAGTCTTCTTAAAACCGTATAACTGGTACTCTTTTTCCAACCTAATTTTTTGCGAGCGATCTCAATCAGTTCACCTGATCCAAGGGGTTCATTTTCCCAGATTAGACTGGCAAAGGAATACTCCCCTGGTGCTAAAATAAGTTGTTCTCTTCTTTCATCCTTCATGTTGTTTCCTCACAATCTATCTAGCTTCTCACTAAGCATTTTTGATTTCATTTATCCCACCACCCTATATAGCATAGAGAATG
>CAMFGQ010000111.1 GCA_945950065.1 uncultured Clostridia bacterium | reverse complement strand
TTTTTTAGTATGACGGGCATACCACTAGTCTATGGTGATAGTCCAAAGGGGCGTAGTTGCCGACGAACCCGATAGCGACTTGCAAGGTTTGCACCGTGAGGTGTGGGCGAGAAGAACGGGTAGCGAAATCGTAGCCTGACGAACAGAAACCTGATACGAAGGCGTATAGGGGGGATAAGCTGGCTAAAAGCAGTGAAGTCCAAAAAGGCAACCGTAACTCCTATGTGTAAATCAGGCAGGTAGACGAGGAAAGACTAGTGGTTTATCCCGTGAGATCTTGTAGACGGTGAAAGCCGTAGCAACAGCGAACTACAAGAGGTGACCAAGGGGTCAGACCCTCAGCAGAAGCCATAGTAGTGATGAAGTTCCTGTAATGGGAGTGGAGCGAAGGGCTGAAACAATTCAACGTCAACTGGAACTATGCATGTAAAGGTGTAGGTCTGACGAGAACTGAAGTAGTGAAGACGTAACGGAGCGAACAGTTCATAGGAGGTAGGACTACTGCACCCAGAAGCGACGTAAGAAAGGAAGACAGATGGCAACACAACTAATGGAACAGATTCTGAGCAGAGAAAACATGATGAAAGCCTACAAAAAGGTGAAAGCCAAAAAGGGGGCAGCAGGGGTAGATGGAATCAGTACAGAGGACATCAAAGCCTATCTCGTGGAAAACTGGGAAAGAATCAAAGAGGAAATCCTAGAGCGTAAGTATACACCCCAACCGGTGCTGCGGGTAGAAATACCAAAGCCTGATGGAACTATGCGAAAGCTAGGGATACCAAGTGTCATGGACCCAAGTCATAGAACAAGCGATTGTTCAGGTCATAACACCTATAGCGGAACCGCACTTCAGCGAGTATAGCTATGGGTTCCGCCCTGGACGTAGAGCACAACAAGCCATTATAAAGCTCTTAGAGTATCTAAATGATGGATACACGTACATCGTAGACATCGACCTGGAGAAGTTCTTTGACAATGTCCCCCAAGACAAGCTCATGAGCCTAGTAGGAAAAGTGATACAAGACCCAGACACAGAGTCCCTAATACGGAAATACCTGCAAGCAGGGGTTATGGTGAAAGGGGAGTATCAGAAGACCGAACTAGGAACACCACAGGGAGGAAATCTCTCTCCTCTCCTTAGCAACATCATGCTGAACGAACTGGATAAGGAGCTAGAAGCCAGAGGGCTGAACTTTGTGCGGTATGCAGATGACTGCATTATAGCGGTAGGAAGCAGTGCAGCAGCCAATCGAGTTCTAAACACGGTAACCAAGTGGATAGAGCGAAAACTCGGACTCAAAGTAAATGCAACCAAAAGCAAAGTAACGAGACCAACAAGGTTAAACTACCTTGGGTTTGGCTTCGTGAAGATGGATGGCAGATGGGAGTGCAGACCTTATGAGGACTCGGTGAGGAAGTTTAAAGCTAAACTCAAGAGACTAACAAGGAGGTCCTGGTCCATAGATATGGATACCAGAATTCAGATGCTCAATGCCGTCATACGAGGTTGGGTGAACTACTTCAGAATCGGGAAGATGAAGAGCAAGCTAGGGGAGATTGATGGACACCTGCGAACCAGAATGAGAATCGTCATCTGGAAACAATGGAAGACGAGCGAAAAGAGGTTTTGGGGACTGAGAAAACTTGGGGTACCTCAATGGATGGCGAAGAAGACGGTAGGGTTTGGTGACCACTACCAAGCAGTAGCCAAAACAGGGGGGGCTTCGTAGAATATCCAAAGAAATCCTCGCAAAGCGAGGACTTGTTAGTTGTCTTGACTATTATTTGAATTGAACCGCCCAGTGCCGAACGGCACGCTGGGTGGTGTGAGAGGGGCTACTTGTTAGCCCCTACTCGATTTCTAAGCAATCACTATCCCTTTCACCATGGAAGAGATCAGGAAAGAGATGAAACCCTTGAATCTGATTAAAGTCTAGGAAGTAGAACTGGATGCCGCTATCTGTTACAATAAAGAAAAGAACAGTGTTATAGATGTAGAGGTCAAAAAACTCATTCTCTCTCTCCCTAGTTTGGTAGCACTCCTTTCTCTTATCCCTCTGGAGGTCGAGATGTTCAAAAAAACCATGGTCTTTCTTTTACTCTTGTCTTTGCTTTTTTCCTGTGGAGAAAAAGTGTCTCCTGAGAACCAAAGTTTTAGTCTTTCCGATGAGGTGCTTCGCTTTTCTCCCGAGATAGAAGAGGGTGATCGTTTAACAAATAGTGAGAACCTCTTTGGGTCGTTTTTTGCCGCAGGAGATGGAGGTGTCTATTTACTTTATTATGGTATGGTCTTCTTTCATGCAGAGGGCGAAAAGGAAAGTGTAGAGCTTTTTCCAATCAATCATCAAGATGGTAAATTTGCTTATACTTACGAAGCTTCAATCATTGACCCCGTTTCTTGGCTTACTGTCTTTAATAATCGTGGAATGAGTTATCGAGATGGAAGACTGTACTTTTTATGTAGCAGAAAAGATGGGAAAGATTTTCAGGGTGATAGCTTAATCTCGGTTCAATCCGATGGAAGTGACCTCAAGATAGAACATAATTTTAACATCCCATTCGGTATGAGCTATGTGAGAGGATTTCTCCATCGCGATAGTTTTTTCTATTTCGATTACGTAGACAAGGTAGACCCCGATGGACTCGACCAAGGCTTAAAAGGACATCGTCTGCGTCGTCTCTATCTTGATACCAAAGAGGATGTTCCTTTGGATTTACCTTTTACTATGGATAAGGTCTATTCAATTGGTAACTATTTGGTCTTTAGTGATTTTGATTCAAAAAGATACAAAGAGATGTATTGTGATTACTATGTCTATGATTTGAGTACGAGTACTGTCCATCCCATGGGACTTAAAGCATCGCGAGAAATCGCTTGGTTTCAAGATCGGATCATGACAGAAAGCGGAGGTAAACTGATTAGTTTTGAACCTAGGACCGGAAAAATAGAAGAGCACTTTGAAACCAGGGCCATCAACTTTTAGCCCATGAAGATTATTTATGCCTTGGTATACCACATCCTGATCTTGAAGGGACAAGAAAAATGGCCTATCAACTTCTAGACAAGGATATGAGTGTCCTCTATGAGACAGACTATCTCCCCCTTGGCCATGAACCCATCGGTTTTTATAAGGGCAGGCTTTATAAGGAATATGGCGCTCGATTGGATCCTGATCTTTTGTTCAGCTCTCCCTGACTCTTTGTGTGGGGCTAGGTCTTCTTCGTGAACTGCGAAAAGATAATCTTGGATTTTTACAATCCATGGTGGCCTATAAAAAGTGGGAGAGAAGTCTTCTTCTTTTCGGCTTTCTTCTAACCCTTGTCCTGGTCCTCTTAGGAGAGTACGGAAAGTATTTGCGTTTAGAAGATCTTTACCCCATGAAGGGATTTACGGTCTCCTCTATCTTCGTTGTCCAGGCTCCCCAAGCACTACCCCTATGGGGATATCTGTTGTTTCACACCCTTATAAAGGTCTTATGGTTCCTCTTGGTTTATCGAGTCATGGTCATTCTTATTCAGAAATATGGAGGATATGTGGGCATTCTTTTTGGTGGATTCTTACTCGTCATGTTGTATTTAGGAGGAGATGTGCTTAAACCCGTGATGACAGGAAATTCTCCCTTTGCCTTAAGGCTATTCCTTTTACTCCTTTTCTTTGTCATACATATTGCATGGACTCTCAGTCAAAGGAAAAAGCTATGAAGTTAATCTTGGATCGTGTACACCATCGTTATGGTAAGTTGTGGGCTTTAGAAGAAGTGAATCTAAAGCTGTCTCAGGGCATCATTGGTGTTCTTGGCCCTAATGGTGCAGGAAAGAGCACCCTCTTTAAAGTACTAGCGGGAATTCTTCCATTGCAACACGGAAGAGTCACCTTAGCTGATGCTGAGCTCAAGGGTATTGGCTAGGGAGTACAGAAGACAGTTAGGCTATATGCCTCAGCAGCAGTCTCTTTATCCTGGACTAAAAGTTCATGAATACCTCGATTATGTGGCTAGCTTAAAAGAACTACCTGTTAAAGGAAGAAAAAAAGAGATTGAAGGACTTCTCGAGGAAGTCCGTCTTAGTGATAAAAAGAAGGCCTATACTCAGGAACTCTCCGGAGGAATGAAGCAACGCTTACTCCTTGCACAGGCTCTAATGGGAGATCCAAAACTCCTTCTCCTTGATGAGCCAGCCGGACTTGATTCAACCGAGCGTAGCCGTCTACGAAGCATCATCTCCAGAAGAAAAGAAGGGAAAATTATCCTACTGGCAACCCATATGGTGTCCGATGTGGTTTATATTGCGGAGAGTCTTCTGCTTCTGAAAAAGGGACAGATTGTCAAGGAAGGAGAGCAAGCAAAGATCTTAGAGGACCTTCACGTACAAGAGAGCTATCTAGAACCAAACACAATCTATGAG
>CAMFGQ010000110.1 GCA_945950065.1 uncultured Clostridia bacterium | reverse complement strand
GCCATGTCATTTAGCCACTGCTCTTCTTTATCAAAGTTATAGACCATAAATAATTTATAGACTCGTTTCATTTTGATGCCCCCAATACTTTTTCTCCATTTCTGAGGAGTTCTTGCAGGCGAAGGATTTCATCTTTTAGGATGTTTCTTCCTTCTTCTGTTATCAGATAGGACTTCCGCCTGCTGTCTTTGTCTTCAGGTAACGCTATGATCCACTCTCTTTCCTCTAGTGTGCTCAGTGCTCCATAGAGGGTTCCTGCAGCTATACTCAGTCTTCCCTGGGTTAGCTCTTCAATCTTTTGCATGATGCCATAGCCATGAAGAGGTTCATCAAGGGAAAGAAGAATGTAATACACTGCTTCCGTTAAGGCGATGTTCATCCTTGCCTCCTATCTCTTTTGCCGTTATATCGTAGTTCTTTGTATCGATATATGTTGTATCGCTCATTGTTATATCGTCTATCGATATATCATATCATATACCCAGATAGAGACTTTGTCAACATACAAAATACACTTTTCTTTTCCGCGCACTAAAAAAACGAGGGAATTTTCCCTCGTTTCTTCAGTGTTCGGACTGCTTACATCATGCCGCCCATGCCACCCATGCCACCCATTGGAGGCATAGCGTCAGCAGGCTCTGGGATATCAACAACAGCAGCTTCAGTTGTCAAGAAGAGCGCTGAAATGCTAGCAGCATTCTCTAGAGCTGAACGGGTGACCATGGTTGGGTCAACGATTCCTGCTTTAAAGAGATCTTCATAAACACCTGTCAGTGCGTTGAAGCCTTCGTTTCCTTCTTTCCCTTTTACAGACTCAAGGACAACGGAGCTCTCTGAACCAGCATTGGCTGCGATTTGACGTAGTGGCTCTTCAAGTGCCTTAAGAATAATCAAACCACCTGTACGATAGTCGCCTTCTAAGGACTCAATGTACTCTTCCACTGCCTTTTGAGCGCGTACATAGGCAACGCCACCACCTGGTAGGATCCCTTCTGCTACAGCAGCTCTCGTTGCATTTAGGGCGTCTTCAATACGGAGTTTCTTTTCTTTCATCTCGATTTCCGTTGTAGCACCTACGCGTAGAACGGCTACACCACCTGCTAGTTTAGCAAGACGTTCTTGTAGTTTTTCTTTATCAAAATCACTGTCGCTGTTTTCAATGTCATTTCTGATTTGAGCAACACGTTTTTTAATTTCTTCTTTATCACCATAGCCATCACTGATGATGGTGTCATCTTTGGTGACGAGGACATTTTTAGCACGACCCAGTTGATTCAGTTGAACTTCTTTGAGGTCGTGACCTAGGTCTTTGGAGACATAGGTTCCACCAGTTAAGGTAGCAATGTCTTGAAGCATGTCTTTTCTTCGATCACCAAATCCAGGAGCTTTTACAGCAACCACATCAAAGGCGCCACGTAGTTTGTTGACGACGATGGTGGTCAGGGCTTCACCCTCAAGATCTTCAGTGATGATGAGGAGCTTTTGTCCACTCTCGAGAATCTGCTCTAGAAGAGGAACGATCTCTGCATTGGTGGAGATTTTGTGGTCGGTGATGAGGATCAGTGGCTCTTCTAAACTTGCTGTCTTCTTCTCTACATCATCGATCATGTAAGGAGATACATAGCCACGCTCAAATTGCATACCCTCAACAACTTCAAGCTCTGTATTCATGGATTTGCTTTCTTCCACGGTAATCACGCCATCACGGCCAACTTTATCCATTGCATTGGAGATGTGTTCGCCGATTTTGTCATCTCCTGCGGAGTTAGCAGCAACATGGGCGATGTCTTCACTTTTGTCCACAGGGACAGATATACTTTCAAGGAAATCGACTGCAGCTTTGGTTGCTCCTTCGATTCCTTTTTTTACTAAAATAGGATTGGCTCCGGCAGCTACATTCTTTAAGCCCTCTCTTACGATGGCTTGGGCAAGGACTGTTGCTGTGGTTGTTCCGTCACCTGCTACATCATTGGTTTTTGTAGCGACTTCTTTTACAAGTTGTGCGCCTAGATTTTCAAAGGCATCTTCCAGTTCAATTTCTTTTGCAATGGTGACACCATCATTGGTAATCAGGGGTGAACCAAAACTTCTCTCTAAAATAACATTTCTACCTTTTGGTCCTAACGTCACCTTGACTGTATCAGCAAGAATATTCAGTCCATTCTCCAGGCCTTTTCTTGCCTCTAGAGCATGTTTAATTTCTTTTGCCATGGTTTCCTCCTAGATAATCACTGCCAAGACATCTTCGTTGTCAATCACAATATACTCTTGGCCGTCGTATTTAATCTTTGTGCCTGCATATTTCTTATAGTAGACTTCGGCTCCTAAAGTGAGTCCGATCTTCTCGCCCTCTTCTGTGGTGGCGATGACTTCTGCTTTTAGGGGTTCTTCCTTATCTCCCGCTAAAACAAGTCCACTTTGTGTTGTTTCTTCTGCTTCGATTTCTTTTAGGACAACACGTTCTCCAATTGGTTTAATTGCCATGTATATGACCTCCTCATGATAGTAATTCGCAACCTCAATTATACCCTTCAGTTTCAGAAAGTAAACGGGTATTACAAGGATTTTCCTTTTGTTCTCATGTAATGGAAGAGATATTGTTGTGCTAAACCCACATCTTCCCCAAAATACCCCTGTAAAAAGGCTTCTTCTGAAGGATATTCTTTGATTTTCTCTGGATAGTAGAGAGAAAGTGCCTGTTTAATCCATGTATCCACAGGAAAGTTATCCCTTTTCCCATAGGAAAAGAGCAGGATACAGGAAGCTACCTTCTTGCCAACACCTTTAATTTTTTGGAGTTCTTTGGATGCTTCTTGACTGCTCAGCTGATAAAGAGAGTCTAAATCAATGTCTCCATGATGCACTTTCTTCGCTGCATCCAGAACATATTGATCTCTATAGCCAAGCCCAAGACTCCGTAGTTCTTCGAGGCTAGCTTTGGATAGAGCTTCAGGTGTGGGAAAACCATAGCTCTCCTCTCCGATTTTTTCCCCATATTTAAGGGAAAGTTTTTCCACCAAACTCTTTATCCGTGGGATGTGATTGTTGGCAGAGAGAATAAAGCTAATCAAGGTCTCAAAGGGATCTTGACGAAGAAGGTGCATGCCTTTTCCATGTTCAATGGCTGCCTTCATCACAGGATCAATGGAAGAGATCCTCTTTTCCTTTGCAGGTAGATCATCCTCTACACCAAGATAATGGATAAACCAGTCTTTCTCTTCTTCGTTGACTCCTTGAATCTGGAGACCTTCTTCCGTCTGTTTTAGTCGTATTTCCTTAGCTCTTACAATGCCTTTAAAACCATCTTCATCCTGATTCCATCGGAAGCATTGACCATTGAGGAATGTATTTTCAGGTGAAAAGTGCTGAAGCTGAAGTATCACTTCTCTTCCTCCAGTAGACTGGTGGCCAGAGCTTGATAGAGATAGCTTTTAATCGCCATTTCCAGCACCAGATTTTCCTTCTCTTCTTCTAAATCTTCTAGAAGAGCTTGTTTGCTCTTATCCAGTAGATCACAAAATAGTTCATAGCTTTCTTTTTCTTCTCCATCCATCGAGGAGAAAAGACTCTCCAGTTCCTTTAGGGGCAAGACTTGCTTGAGCATACCAATCATGCTAAGTCTGGCCAAATGATCTCGTGCGTATTTCTTTTTCTGAGCTCTACTTAACAGATTTGCTTTTACATAGTTGTTGACCATGGACGCACTGAGACTCTGTGCTTGCTCAGGAAAAAGGAGTTGATCTTCCATAATGGTCAAGACCTGATCCATGTAGAGATCGATGTCAGGAAAATCTTTCCAACGCCTGATGCTTTTACTCTCCAAAAAATGTAGGATATCACTTAACTCTTTCATACTGCCTCCTTGTTCTCCTTGTTCTAGTGTAGCAAAGGAAAAAATCTAAATCAAGTAGATAAGTCCATGTTGACATTATCTTAATGCCGTGATATGGTATTGATAACTACATAGGAGGCGGCATGACAAGCTATATTTTAGGAGACTCCATTACAAAGGGAGTCTACATCAACGAAGAAGGACGCTATGTCTTCAATAAAGACAATTACCTAAACAGCATCTTGCTGTCTTTAGGCTACGCAGTAAAAAACTTTTCTGCCTTTGGTGCTACCATCGAAAAAGGAAAAGATATCCTTGCACGACGAAAAGACTCCATGGAAAAGAATGCATATGTCTTCTTGGAATTCGGTGGCAATGATTGTAACTTCCAATGGGATAAGGTGGCTGATGCCCCCCACTCCCCTCATGTGCCCAATACTTCCCTTGAGGACTATGCTAAGCACTACGGCGAACTCCTTGATGAACTAATCAAGGATGGCTTTCAACCGATCCTTCTCAGTCTACCTCCCCTGGATCCAAAAGCTTTCTATAGCTATTTGACCAAGTTCCTCAATGGCGAAGCTCTTCTTACCTTCTTAAAGAAGGTAGAGAGCATCTTCTTCTGGCAGGAGGACTATGATAAGGTAGTGCGTAAACTTTCCCAAGAAAAAAGCATCCCCCTGATTGATCTACGGGCTGCTATTCTGGAGAAGATCCCCTATGAGTCCTTTATCTGTGAGGACGGTATGCATCTTACCTTAGATG
>CAMFGQ010000109.1 GCA_945950065.1 uncultured Clostridia bacterium | reverse complement strand
ATTTCAAAATATGACATCTCTCCCTCATCTTACCCATCCTACTTTCCCTTAGGGCTTACGATAACGTAACTCACCCAATTCAAGATAAGCAAGTAATAATCCACTGTCCTGAAAATAATCCATGTAGCTACGCAAAAGGATAGATAAAGTATGGTAGTGATACATATCCTTAGGCCGAATCCCCAAGGAACGAAAAAGTGCATTGCGGATCTCCTCTTCTGTCATCCCATCCTTTAGCAAATGATACAATTCTTCTGCTCTTCCTTGATAAAAGGCTATGTTCTCCTCTACAAGATCTTGGAGATCCTCAGGGTCAACAAGGCCCTTATGAGTACAGAGATAGCCTTCACCTTCCAACGCAAGGAGTTCGCGTTTACTATGGATGTCTTCTGAAAGAATGTAGGCGTAAGGGATTCTTGCTGTTTTTCTTGTTTTTTTCGTAATCAGCATGTCCCCTAGATACCAGTAACCATCAGGTGTCTGATAGCTACAATGCTGAAGACTATGACCGCGGTTGTGGAGGATCTGAAACTCTTCTCCCTTCCACAAGAAGGACTTCTGTCCTTTCTCAATGTAGTCATCCGGGGTCTGTATCATGTATCCAAAACCTTCTTTGATCCGCTCAGGTGGCACGTTGTAATAAAGACTCTTCAGGCCAGACAGACTTTCAATCTGCATAGCTTCGTAGCGAGGCATCATGATCTTGCTTGCATGGTGATGACGCAAAACAAGATTTGCCCCAACATGATCCAAGTGATTATGGGTATTCACTACAAGATCAATCCTTAGACCTTCTTTCTTTAAGAGTTCAAGCAACTGACCACTTTCATGATGGTATCCACTATCAAATAGCAAACCCACTTTACGGTCCGGGGAATAGACTCCTAGAGCTAATTCAGTTGTGGTTATGATCCCAAATGTATCCGTGATCCATTTAAGCTTCATCGAAACCTCCACCTTATCCACTTCAATTTTTCATTTCTGCATTGCACCTTTAGGTAAGGTAGATTAGACTTAAGGTAGTAGCAAAGAAAGGAAGGGATATGAAACAGTGTAGACATTGCAGAAAACGATTGTTAGACAGCGATCTCTTTTGTCCTCGTTGTGGAGAAGAATATCGTGAAGATCTCTATCGCTATGAGGATCGATCGACTGCTCGAAAAGAATATATCCAAAAGCATATCCTTGGAGAGAAGATCAAGAAACTAGAGCAGAGAAACTATCACGAACTCGACCACAGAGAAACAAAAGAACAAACATCACCAGTCAACAAAAAGACCCAGCTTATGGTTGGACTAGGTCTTCTTCTCTTGGTTGTCTTTCTCTTAATCCCGAGATTTCTTCCCCTTGTAGCACTGATCGTCATTTTTCAGTTAGCTAAGGGAGTTCCCAGAAAAAGAAACTAATCACATGCTGATTACACTATATCCTTCTTCAACATAGGCCAACATACCGGCATGACCTTGCATATCCTTGAGCAGGGGTAGGCCGGTTTTTTCATTTTCTTCTAAAACTCCAAGAGTAGCTGAACAAGCATAGCAGATGCCTGCAATCAACTCTTTTTCTTTACAGAGATTGTAGAGCTTAAAGTTCTCTTCTTCAAAAATGGGAGGTAACTTAACCGAAGCTCCCTCAAAAATGATCTTGGTCTCAATTCCCGCCTCATGAAGGCTTAGTGCATTCATTAAGATATGATTGAAACACATCTTCTCGCCCGTCATGGCATAAAATAATACTTTTTTCATGTTAATCCTCTTTCCTTAGTACTGGTGGTTTTCGTTTCTTACTTGCTTGCTCATAGCTATAGGCAGCTGCAATCAAACGGCCTTCGTCAAAAGCACGTCCCATAAAAGAAATCCCCAATGGACGATTCTCTGTGGTATAGCCACAGGGTACCACAATGCAGGGCAGACCGCTGACAGAAGGTAGATCGCTTCTCCCAGGGAAGAGCAGAAGATCTAGTCTTTCTTCATCCAGAAGTCTTTCTATTCTTTCCTTTACTCCCCTTGCCACCTTAGTGCGCTGTCGAAGATAAGCTGGATCCATTAAGCGATCCCCTACCTCTAGGGCATCTTCTAAGAGATCTTGTCCATAGACAAGGGCAGCTGGATGCTGTTTGTTAAAGGCAATGATCTCATCAAGTTGTTGATAAGGAGCAGCACTCTCATGGAGATAGTGTTCCAAGCTACGCTTAAACTCGTGCTGAAGCACAAGTTGATCCTCAGGACCCACTTCCTCTAGCTCATATTCATCGATAAACTGAGCACCTAGGCCACGCATGGTCTCCAGTGCTTCATTGAAAAGCGCCAGTTCTTCCCCTTTAAAGGTAGTCTTTTTTATCCCAATCCGCATGCCATCAAGCGCATAGTGATGAAGAAACTGACTGTAATCAAATCGTTTGTCATCCAGTGCCCAGGTTGATGGATCGTCAGGATCTTCCTCTGCCAGAACACTGAGTAAGTAAGCACAATCCTCTACCGTTCTTGCCATGGGCCCAGCTGTATCATGGGCACGACAGATAGGGATAATGCCTGTACGACTAATGAGTCCTCTGGTGGGCTTGATGCCTACAATAGAGCTATTATGGGATGGCCAGATGATAGAGCCCTTGGTTTCTGTGCCTAGAGAGAGCATACCAAAGTTACAGGACATGGCCACAGCTGAACCTGTTGAAGAACCAGAGGGCGAACTAGATGGATTATAGGGATGCATCACCTGCCCTCCCCTGCTTGAGTAACCATTCTTCATTGTTCGAGAGGTATAGTGGGCAAATTCCGTCATATTTGTTTTTCCAAGAAGAATGGCTCCTGCTTCACGCAATCTCGATACAATAAAGGCGTCTTCTTTTGCAAAATGATCCTTCAGCGCTAAGGATCCAGCAGAGGTATGCATCAGGTCTTTGGTGCTAATGCTATCCTTCAGCAGGATGGGCACACCATGAAGCAAGCTTCTTTTCCTGCCCTGCTCTAGTTCGCGGTCCATGGCCTCAGCAAGAAAGAGTGCATCAGGATTGATTTCCAGAATACTCTTATAATAGGAATCATAGTTCGCTATCCGCTCCAAATACCAGGAGCATAAGTCAAGACTGGTTAGTTTTTTCTCTTCACGCAGTCTCCAATAGGTCCTTAGATCACATTCCTCCCAAGAATTCACGCAAGCCTCCTTTGGTTCTTCATTTCTTTCTCTAGTATACCATAGGCAGAAGGGACCGAGGCAGTGTCTCCTAGTTCCATCACCAGTGTTTCTGAAAAGCAATTCTAAAATTATTGTGATGAATCAGCTTGGGGATGGTAAAATGCCTTTTCGAGCAGAAAAATGAGGTCAAAAGACCTTCTGATTCCCTTGAATCTAGAGCCAAGAAAGAACAATATTAAGGAATTGAAGAAAGATCAGTAAAAAGTGTTTTATACCCGCCAACATACCCAAGAGGAGCATTGCACTCTATGGAAAGAGTGTTATACTTAAGGTAACATATACAAAAAACGGAGGTTTTTTATGAGAATTGGTGTACCAAAAGAAATTAAAGACAAGGAGCAACGCGTTGCTCTAACTCCAGCCGGTGTTGCTGAATTCGTGAAGCATGGACATGAAGTCTATGTTGAAAAAAGTGCAGGCAACGGATCTTCCTTCACGGATGAAGAATACGAAGAACAAGGCGCTACACTTCTCGATTCTGCTAAAGAAGTATGGGAAAAAGCTGAGATGATCATCAAAGTCAAAGAGCCCCTTGAGTCTGAGTATCAGTATTTCCGCGACGGGTTGATTATCTTTACTTATCTCCACTTAGCTGCTGAACCCAAACTAACAAAAGCTCTAATGGATTCAAACACAGTCGCCATCGCTTATGAAACCGTTGAACTAGCCAATCGTAGTCTTCCACTCCTCACTCCAATGAGTGAAGTTGCTGGTCGTATGGCTCTTCAAGAAGGCTGTACTTTCCTAGAGAAAAACTACGGCGGTAAAGGACTTCTTCTTGATGGTGTTCCAGGTGTTGCTCCCGCACATGTTGTAATCATTGGTGCCGGTGTTGCCGGTTCTGGTGCATTAAAGCGTGCTGTAGGTGCAGGTGCACGTGTCACAATTCTAGATGTGGATGTTCCTCGTCTAAAATACCTCAGTGAAATCTATACTGGTCGCGTTGAAACAGTATACTCCAATAGCTATAACCTAAACGAAGCAATTAAGACAGCAGACCTCGTCATCAGTACAGTCTTAATCCCAGGTGAAAAAGCTCCTAAACTCGTTACAGAAGACATGGTTAAAGCTATGCCTGATGGTGGTGTTATCGTAGACGTTGCGATTGACCAAGGTGGTACAGTTGATACCATTACCGCACCAACATCACATACCGATCCTGTATTCGAAAAACATGGCATCCTCCACTATGCAGTTCCCAACATTCCTGGTGCTGTTCCTAAGACATCAACCTTAGCACTCACCAATGTTACACTGCGTTACGCCATTACCTTAGCCAACAAAGGCTGGAAACAAGCCATTCAGGACGATCCAGCACTTGCTAAAGGTGTCAATGTTGTCAACGGCAAAGTAACCTATCTAGGTGTTGCAAAAGCACTTGATCTACCTTATACAGAGCTAGAAGAAGCCATTCAATAATCTACAACAATAAGG
>CAMFGQ010000108.1 GCA_945950065.1 uncultured Clostridia bacterium | reverse complement strand
CAGCAACGACTTTTCCGCCATGTTCTCCTGCGCCTGGCCCAATGTCCAGTACATGGTCTGCAGCTTGGATGGTTTCCTCATCATGTTCAACAACAAGAAGGGTATTTCCAAGATCTGTTAGGCTGCGCAAAGTAGAGAGCAGTCTTCGATTGTCTCGTTGATGCAGTCCAATGCTAGGCTCATCCAAAATATACAGCACACCCATAAGACCACTACCTATCTGTGTAGCAAGACGAATGCGCTGGCTTTCACCACCGGATAAGGATCCTGCTCGTCTTGCAAGGGTAAGATAATCAAGTCCTACATCCATGAGAAAGTCGAGTCGAGCCCCAATTTCCTTTACAATCTGCGAAGCAATGGCTTCTTTTTGTGGAGGTAAGGTCAGGTTCTTAAAGAACTCATGAATTTCGCCAACGCTCAGGGTTGTGAGTTCATGAATGTTGAGTCCACCTACAGTAACAGCCAGAACTTCCTTTTTCAGCCGTTTTCCACCACAGGAAGAACAGGGGATTTCTGCCATATACTTTTCGATTTCCCCACGCATATAGCTGGAGCTTGTTTCTACATAGCGACGTTGTAGATTGTGGAAGACACCTTCAAGCCTTCCTCTAACAACACGCTTGCCATAGCGGCTGGATTCATAGGAGATGTCCACCTGCTCCCCTTCTTCTCCGTAGAGAAGACGGTTGATGGCTTCCTCACTAAAGTCCTTTAGGGGCGTCTTCATGGTGTATCCTGTACCCTTAATCAGACTTTGTAGGATGGACCAGTAATAATTGCCTTGTTTGACATTTTTAAAGGGTGCAACACCACCCTGAGAAATACTCAAATTCATATCGGGAAGGATAAGATCAGGGTCCAGTTCTTGCAAGAAGCCAAGCCCCTTACATTTCTCACAGGCACCAAAAGGCGCATTAAAGGAGAAGCTTCTAGGCTCCATTTCATCGATTCCTTCGCCGTGCTCAGGACAGCTAAACTTCATGTTAAAGACTTGCTCTCCCTCACCTAAAACATCAATGACCACCATGTCTTCATCAAGGGATAGAGCGGTTTCAATGGAGTCCGTCAAACGACTTCCGATGCCCTCTTTGATGACGAGACGGTCTACAATTACGCTGACATCGTGTTTCTTATTCTTATCGAGAACAATTTTGTCTTGAAGATCCCGGAGTTCACCATTGACCTTGACCCTAGCAAAGCCATCCTTTTTAAGGGCTTCAAAAACCTTGGCATGGGTTCCCTTTTTACCTCTGACAACAGGAGCCATGACATAGATTTTTGTTCCCTCAGGTAATGCCATAATGCGATCCACCACATCATCCACAACCACAGGTTCTATCTCTCTTCCACAGACAGGACAGTGAGGTGTTCCTACCCGTGCATAAAGAAGACGAAGATAGTCATAGATTTCGGTGATGGTGCCTACGGTGGAACGGGGATTCCTGCTGGTAGACTTTTGGTCAATGCTGATGGCAGGGGAAAGCCCGCCGATAAATTCGACATCTGGTTTTTCCATCTGGCCCAAGAATTGTCTTGCATAAGCAGAAAGACTCTCCACATAGCGCCTCTGTCCTTCTGCATAAATCGTATCAAAAGCTAGGGAACTCTTTCCTGAACCGGAAAGTCCCGTAATGACGACAAACTCATCCCTGGGGATGTGTACATCTATATTTTTAAGATTGTGCTCCTTGGCACCTTTTACAAAAATCTCTTCTTCTCTCATTTACTTCTTTTTAGCTCCTCTATTGCATCTCTATATTCAATGGCTTTTTCATAATCCAAGTCTTTGGCTGCTCTAAACATGGCTACCTCTAGTTCAGCCAGTCGTTCTTCTTTGTTCATGGCCTTCATTTGCTCCTTAAAGGAAGTAGGTGCAGAATCGGTCTTGGTAGCTGCTAAGACCTCACGTACCTCTTTGATGATGGTCTGAGGTGTGATGCCATGTTCTTCATTATAAGCCATTTGTACATTTCGTCTACGCTGGGTTTCATCCATGGCTCTTTTCATGCTATCAGTAATCTGATCAGCATAAAGGATTACCTTGCCCTCTGCGTTCCTTGCAGCCCTGCCTATGGTCTGTACAAGGGCGGTTTCACTCCGCAGGAATCCTTCCTTATCTGCATCAAGGATAGCAACAAGAGAGACCTCGGGTAAGTCAAGCCCTTCCCGAAGAAGGTTAATCCCAATGAGCACATCGACTTTTCCAAGACGTAGCTCTCGAATAATCTTCATGCGCTCCAAGGTATCAATGTCTGAGTGCATGTAGGTGACCTTGGCACCGAGGCTCTTCAGATAGTCTGTAAGGTCCTCTGCCATGCGCTTTGTCAGGGTGGTGACAAGAACTCTTTCGTTCTTCTTTGCTCTTTCCATGATCTCGCCAAAGAGATCATCCATTTGTCCTTCACTTGGCCGTACTTCTACTTCAGGATCAAGAAGACCTGTAGGTCGAATGATCTGTTCTGCTTGAAATTGACTGTGTTCTTTTTCAAAGGGTCCAGGGGTTGCCGATACAAATACAGCTTGCTTTAACAGGGAGTGGAACTCTTCATAATTCAGGGGTCTGTTATCTAAAGCCGAGGGCAAGCGAAAACCATAATCTACAAGGTTCTGCTTTCTTGAGCGGTCTCCACCATACATGCCTCTTACCTGTGGCAGGGTAACATGGGACTCATCAATAAGCATAACAAAGTCATCGGGAAAATAATCCAGAAGTGTAAAGGGGCGACTTCCTGGTGGACGATCTAAGAGAATTCTGGAATAGTTTTCAATGCCAGAACAAAAACCCATTTCCCGAAGCATCTCCATGTCGTAACGGGTACGCTCTTCGATGCGCTGTGCTTCCAGGAGTTTGTTATGCTCCTTAAAATAAGCAATGCGCTCCACCAGTTCAGCCTCAATGTCCACAAGGCTACGCTCAACATTGGCTTTATCCGTCACAAAGTGACTAGCAGGGAAAATGGCCACATGATCCCTGTTTCCAATCCACTCTCCTGTCAGCACTTGAACTTCAGAGATGCTTTCAATTTCATCACCAAAGAGCTCGATGCGATAAGCGTTCTCCTCTTTATTGGCGGGAATGATCTCGATGATGTCTCCCCTCACCCTAAAGGTACCACGCTTAAAATCAATATCGTTCCTTTTGTACTGAATGTCCACAAGCCGGGTAATGATCTCATCACGACTTCGAATCATTCCAGGACGTAGAGAGAGCACGAGATTCTGATAATCCACGGGGCTACCAAGTCCATAAATACAGGATACACTGGCCACAATCAGCACATCTCTTCTCTCCTGGAGCGCAGCCGTTGCTGAGTGACGAAGTTTATCGATTTCATCGTTGATGCTGCTGTCCTTCTCAATGTATAAGTCAAGACCTGGTACATAGGCCTCAGGCTGATAGTAATCATAGTAGCTCACAAAAAACTCCACAGCATTGGTGGGAAAGAACTCTTTGAATTCTGAAGCTAATTGGGCAGCCAAGGTCTTATTATGGGCAAGCACAAGCGTGGGACGCTGAATGCGTTCCACTACCTTAGCCATGGTATAGGTTTTTCCCGAGCCCGTGACCCCTAAAAGGGTCTGGTATTTATTTCCTGCTTCTATACTTTTTACGATTCCCTCTATGGCCTGGGGTTGATCTCCCATGGGCTCAAAGGGAGCATGTACTTTAAATTCCATCGCGTTCCTTTCGAACATTTGTTTGTGTCCATTATAACAAAAAACAAGTACTATGCCTAGTACTAAGAAAGAACACTTTCATAACAGTTGATCATAGGTGAAATTTATTCTCCAATAGGATACACTAAAGGATGAAAGGAGAATGCCTATGACCATCCTCGTTACAGCCTTTGACGCCTTTGGTGGAGAACAAATCAATCCAACTGCTCTAGCTTTAGATGCCCTTTCCGCCAGAGACTTAAACATTCGCCTCCATAAGCGTCTCTTACCCACAGTCTTTCATGAATCCATTGCAGAACTAAGAAAAGCTCTTGATGAAGTTAAGCCTGATGCTGTGCTTTGTTTAGGACAAGCAGGGGGAAGAAACAACATCACCCTTGAGCGCGTAGCCATTAACCTCGATGATGCACGCATTCCTGATAACAAGAACAATCAGCCCATCGATGAAGTGATCTTTCCAGATGGAGAAAATGCCTATTTTTCTACCCTACCAATCAAAGCCATCGTAGAACATCTAAAAGAACACGGCATCCCTGCCGAGGTCTCCAATACTGCTGGCACTTTTGTCTGCAATCATGTGCTTTATGGACTTCTCTACTCCACACACAATACAACTGTCCGTGGTGGGTTTATGCATGTACCCTTTTTACCTGAACAGGTTACGGACAAGCCAAGCATGCCTTCCATGAGCTTAGAGGACATCACGCGGGCCGTCTTCCTTACACTGGAAGCCATTACCCTACATAAAGAAGACCTGTCCATCAGTGGAGGAAAGGAATGGTAGCGCATGATGAAAAAGACAGTAGAAAACTATAGCTATCTCCTTGCAAGCCTGATTCTATCCCTCTCCTATGGAGTTTTCCGTTATGTCCTTTTTTCTCTTCACGGAATGAAACAGTGGCCTAGCATCCTGATGTATGTTGGGTTTGTGGTTATTTTTTTGGCTATCCTCTTTAAAGGTAAATGGACAGCTCTTGCTGCTGGCCTTGGTTATCCCTTGGGAATTTTAGGAGCCTAT
>CAMFGQ010000107.1 GCA_945950065.1 uncultured Clostridia bacterium | reverse complement strand
GCTATTCCATAAGGGTAAACATTCACCAGTAAATAAGCAAGACTTACGCGAACAATCAGAAGACTGATCAAGGTAGCCACAAAGGTAGACACCGTATCTCCAGCACCGCGAAGTGCTCCTGCAAGAATTAGCTGGGAAGATTGAAAAGGTTGAATCACAGCAATAATACGCAGTGCAATGGATGCCGTAGCCATAACATGGGGATCTTTATTGTAAAGACTAACAAGCCAAGGTGCAAAGATTAAGAATAAAAATCCAATAAAACTCGCCACGAAGGAGCCTAGTTTCCTAGCTTGTATCCCATAGGAATAAGCAAGTTCAGGATCCTCTTCTCCTAAAGCTCTTCCGACAAGCGCTGAAGCCGCAATACCAAAGGCCATCCCAGGATTAAAGCTAAGCCCCAAAATACTAATCGCTATCTGATGTGCAGCATAGACGCTGGTTCCCAAAGAAGCAACAATTTTTGCAAAGAACATAAGACCTGTTCGAAGTACAAACTGCTCTGCCGAAGCAGGAACACCTATTTTCACCAAATTCTCAAGAACATTTCTCTGGAATCTAAACTTCTTAAGAGTAAGTTTTACAACACTCTTGCCCCTAATCACATAGCCAAACATAAGAATAAAGGCTAGAACATTGGAGAGGGCGGTTGAGATTGCTGCACCCGTAATGCCGAGAGCTGGAAACCCAAAGAGACCATAAATCAAGATTGCATTACCAAAGACATTGAGTAGGTTAGCAATGACATTGAACTTCATGGGCACCTTTGTCTCCCCTGCACCTCTTAGAGCTGCAGTCAGAGAGAAGTTCAATGCTTGAAACATAAATCCGCTTAGAAGGATTTTGTAGTAACTAGCACCCACTGTGATGACTGCTTGTTCGGCCCCAAGAAAGCTCATAATGGGCACTCTGTACGCCTGCACAAGAAGGAAGAAAGGTAGTGCTAAACCAAGAAAACTAATAAACAGTACATGCTTCAGTGTATCCTCAATGCGATACTCTTCTCCCGCACCAATGTACCGAGAGACAAGAGCAGTACATCCCACATTCACCGACTGAACCAATGAGATTCCGATAAAGAGTGGCTGATTCACAATACCTACTGCCGCTACCGACTGGTTAGCCAAGATGCGATTGGGGATATTTCCTAACATCATCATATCCACCATACTAAAAAGACTGGCTAACATCAGTTCGATCAAAACCGGCCATGCTATTTTCATTACTTCTTGACGATGAAGTTTGTCAAGATTTTGTGTATGTGAGTCACTCATAAGTTTCTAGGACCTCTTTCTAATAAGTTTTCGGCTCGTTCTCTATCCTACCATAGATTAGGGTAAAGATTTCAAGTTTATAAAGATTATCAAATTATTTTTACATAAAATTTCCGTCTACGGGGAGGATCAAATTCGCAGAAGTAGATTCCTTGCCATGTTCCCAAAACCAATCGTCCTTGGTTGAAGATAACCGCCACCGATGAGCCTACTGCTGTGGCTTTAAGGTGTGCAGAGGAGTTTCCTTCAACATGACGGAACTCTCTTCGATCAGGAAAAGCTTTATCGAGACCTAAAAGGAGATCAGAAATCACATCAGGATCTGCATTTTCGTTAATGGTAATTCCTGCAGTGGTATGAGGACAATAAACAAGGGCAATACCATCCTCTATCCTACTTTTTCCCAGAGCTTCTCTAACTAAAGGGGTAATGTCGTAGAGATCTTCTCTTAGGGTTTCAAGATTAAATTCATAGAGCATTATTTGCCTCTTTCTCTCAGAGTGACGTCTACTTGATCTCCAGGTTGTTTCCCAATCTGTTTGCGAATGTCTTTACGGATACCAATAATATGACATGGAGTACCCATACGGACGACTTGCCCATCATAGGGGATTCCATCAAAGGTTGCATGAACAGCTACTCTCCCTTTACCGAAGGTTTCCTTTACATCAAAGGGAATCTCTACATAGGCTCCATCAATGTCTGGCACTTTCTTGATTTCTGCCTGAAAGCGATAGACTTTATCCTTCTTTTCTTCCATGACATTACTCCTTTTTCCCGTGTTCTTTTCACTAATTTAGAGAAGGAAAAGTAGGGAAGTGACAAGGTATGCTCCTTGATTAAAGAATAAAAACCTCTTTAAAGTCCAAGGCCTTCAAGGGCCTCAAGCAGATTCTTTGCTTCCTCATCAGTAAGGGTAATTCCTTTACCCATCTTCCCTTCTTCGTGGAACCAATCCCTGAGATCGTATTTGGGCTCTCTGCCATTCCAACTGACTCGGTTCAATTCCTTTGTCCAACCTCGATTGTTTTCAGAAAGAACTGCAATTCTCTCCGTAATATCGTATTTAAAGTCTGCCATTATATCCTCCTTTTCTTCATCAGCGAAGAATAACCTCCTAGGTTCACCATAAGGAAATCTTGTCCCTCACTTTGATTAATATAATATCGAAATAAATATAGCTTTTATTAGTGAACCTAACATGACTTCAGTGAAAACATAGAAATAGCTACTTGGCCAAATCGGCTTAATCCTCATCCAGTATGACACTGAAGAGTTCCATTTCATCTATCCATTCCAGTTTATCTCCTATCTCACTGATTTGAATAGCTCTTCCACCAGCCCTTTTGACAAGGCGAGCATGAAGGTTACGTCTTCTACCTTTTGCATCTCTAGCCCAAACAGTTGCTTTTGGTGTGAACCAAGCGGGTTTTATCTTGATTTTACGATAACCTTGCTGCTTTAACAGTTTTCTTAGGCTCTTTATAAACTTCCCTTTTTTCATTGCCTGTCCTTTACTGTTCAAGGGGTTTTGTCAATTGAATCGCACCAGCTCGCTTTAAGCCGTATTTTGCAATCAGTGGTCCAACCTATTCATAGACAATGGTTGCTCCTAGGATGACCGTTCTAATCTGAGCCCCATAGGGATCAGGAATCGTTTTACTCGCCACTAAGCTAAGACCAATCGCAACACCCGCTTGAGGAATCAGCGCAAGACCCAGATTATTTCGAATCTCCTTGCTAAACCCAGTGATGCTGGTGGATACATAGGCACCTAGATACTTACCAATGGCTCGTGCCACAATATACAATACGCCAACCGTTCCTACTTCTAACAATCCAGGAAGATTAAGGTCTGCTCCTGCAAGCACAAAGAATAAGATAAAGATGGGAGGAGTGAGCTTACCCACCAGTCCAACACCCTTTCTCATTCCTCTACCTACATTGGCAATGGTGACTGAGGCAGCCATTACACTCAGAAGATCTGATACATCTAAGTACTTACTTAAACCTGAAACTAAAAAGATAAAGCCAAGAATCATGGATAAAAGATCTTCTTCATCCCGAGCAAAGCGCTGTGCACGAGTAAAAAGAAGTCCAGCTCCAAAACCTATGAAGAGGGCTAGTATAATTTTTCCAACAGGAATAAGTAACATAGAGCTAAGATTAGCCCCTCCACCCACGATTAAACTTGTCGAAATCGAAGGGGCAATACCAAAGACAATAATACAAATGGCATCATCCAGTGCCACAACAGGCAGAAGTACATCGATAATCTCCCCTTTTGCTTTATACTCTCGTATAACCAGAAGTGTAGCAGCTGGAGCCGTGGCACAGGCAATGGCTGCTAAGCTAAGGGAAAAAGGTAGATCTGCTCGAAGCAGAATCAATAAACCAGCTAATACGACAATAAATGCGCTTAAGGCTTCAAAGACTGCTATGGTGACAATTTCCTTGCCCAGTTTTTTCATCACGGACAACTTCATCTCACTACCTATGGAGAAGGCAACAAAGCAAAGTGCAGTATCACTAATAATCTCCATGGACTTCACACCCTCCTGAGGAATTAGTCCAAGGACATAGGGTCCGATGATGATACCGGCAATTAAATAGCCGGTGACTTCCGGAAAATGAATCAAAGAGATCAGACGGGAAAAGACAAGACCGGCTAGAATTAAAATAGATAAATAAAGTAAGAGCATTATTTCGTTAACCCTTCGACACTTGTCACAGGTACGGTAAACATGATGCCAATGTTATCACCCTCTAGATCCCCGACAACCTCTCGAACAATTTGTTTTGCCTCCTCTACTCGTTTTTCTTCTAAAACCATCATCAGTGTTTTATTGAAAGGTCCGCCCACATTGAAGATATTACGTAAATACCCATAGCGGCCATCCACTGCGTGGTTTAGTAAGGTGTACCCCATACCTTGACTTTCAAGGATGGTGCCCCCAGTGAAACCATTTTCTTCAAGTTCGCGCAACAGTTCAGTAAAGTCATTTTCGTTGTTAATGACGACATATAATGCTTCCATTCAATACCCCCTTTAACCATTATAGCCTAAAGGATAGATTTCACTAAATCCTCAGCCTTGTACACACAAAATCATAAAGTTGAGCCTGCAAAACATATCTCGTTGCAGGGGTCAAAGAGAGTGACCATGACCTATGCTAGTCTAGACTCCGTGGCGAGCAATGTTCTCAAATAGCTCTAAACCATAGGGAATTGCCTCGTCTTGAAACTCGAAGTTCACATTGTGCACGGGTGGTACATCTTCACCCAGTCCCAGAATAAAGTAAATGGAGGGTACTAACTTAGACAGATGCCCAAAGTCTTCTGAACCACGTGCAGCTTCTTCTCGAATGCCCCAGTTGATTCCCCACTCATCAAGAAGAGGTTGAATTCTCTCTACCAGTTCTTCATCACTTGCGGTTTCAGGGAAGCGCTCCAATTGCTCAAAGCTATACTCCAGTCCCCTTTCTTCAGCACCTTTTTTGACAAATTCTTC
>CAMFGQ010000106.1 GCA_945950065.1 uncultured Clostridia bacterium | reverse complement strand
GAACTTTTGCATATTTTGGAGATAATCACAGATTTCTCGGTTATAATGCTGCACTGTCTTCACAAAGAAAGGGCTCAAATTAAAGAGGCGGATGTCTTTCTGGTTAGCAGGCTCCATCATGGCATTAAAGTAGTAACCATACTTTCTGTTGATGGGAATCAGATCCCTGAAAAAGCCCTGTAAAAAACTGCTGGAATAGACCATCAGTACAACATGGAGCACACCAAGACCAAGAATTCCTGCTACAAGAATCCAGCTTACTTGAAAGAGAAGTCCGATCAGTCCCGCCAAAATGACTACACTTTGAATGAGCTGCTTTAACGTGATAAACATTCTGAGAATGGCACCCTGATTCGTAATGGGGAAGACAGCTCTTTCTTTTAAGTCAAGAAAGGCTGGATCTTCCAGATACTCATAACTTAAGGTCATGATTTTGGAATAGAGTTTATTGGTTGCCTTGACATTAACGCGCATTTCCGCACGTTCTGTAATCGGTTTAAGATAGGTCTCTAGAAGGAAGATAAATCCCGCGGCTGCTCCAAAGAGAAGCACCATATTGACTGTGAGATTCCAATCTTTGGCCATGGCAGCATCAATGAAGACCTTTGGCATGAACACGAGAAGTGCAACTTTAGCAAAGCCTAGCAGAACCGACAGAAGATAGATCCCCAGAAGAGGAAGACTATCCTTAAAATTAATAGCTAAAAACCGCTTCAGTACGTGAAACATGCTCTTCCTCCTCTCTGTAATACTTGGATTGCACCATAAACATATCGTAGTAACGTCCTTCTAATTCCATGAGGTCATCATGGGTGCCTGCTTCAAGGAGTCTTCCCTGATCAAAGAAGAAAATCCGATGGCAGAAGCGTGTACTGGCAAGTCTATGGGAGATAAAGATCGCAGTCTTATCCTTGACCATTTTGTTGTAGTTCTCATAGACTTTTGCTTCATTGACTGCATCAAGAGCACTGGTGGGCTCATCGAGAATCATGATCTCGCCACCTTTATAAAGAGCTCGCGCAATACAGAGTTTTTGCTTTTCTCCACCACTGAATTCCACACCTTCTTCATCCACAACTTTAAGAACTGGCTGTTGAAGTCCATGCTTATAGCTTAAAACTTTTTCTTTCATTTCAACTTCATCCAGTGCCCAGAGTACCTTTTCTTCATCGATGTTTTCATCAGTCATGGCAATATTTTCTGCAATGTTAAAGCCATAGAGGATGTTCTCCTGAAAGACCACATTGTAGAGATCATAGAGATCACCTGAAGCATAGTCTTTTACACTTTTTCCTCCGATGAGGATTTCCCCTTTACTTAGAGGATAAAAGCCTAACATCAGCTTAATCAGAGTTGTCTTACCAGCACCATTGGTACCAACGATACCAATGCGCTCTCCCGGACGAAGGGTAAAGCTAACATCCTGCAGTACTTCTTTATCACTTCCTGGATAGGAAAAGCTAACATTCTTAAACTCAATGGAGGGTGTCTCCTGAATGAGTTCTCCTTTTCTTTCCACTTCACCATAATCGGTTTCAACAAAGGAGAGATAGTCTCTTATGGTACTTAAGTTCTCATAGAAGGTGGTGATTTGCATCTGAATGGTTTCTAGGCTAACCCTTAGTCTTGTCATCAGGGTAAAGACCATGACAAGTTGCCCTATACTTCCACCATCAAAAAAGTTTTTAAGGAGCAGTCCATAAACCACGATGTCACTGGCTGTGACCGTAATCACACCTGGAAGTAGCCAACGGTTACTTCTACGTCTTTCTTTTTTCATCACATCAAGGATAAGATCAAGGCGACTAGTGATCTCTTTTTGCATAAGATGCACCATGGAGTACATACGAAGATCTTTTCCAAACTCAGCATCTTGAGCAACTCTTTCTATGGATCTTCTTTGACGAGAAAGTTGATTTCGTTCATCTTGGGATTCATAGTAGACTTCACTGGCTTTCTTTTTCAATCGAAAGAGCAGATAAGAGTTTACTAGAATGGCCACAACAATGAAGATGCTGATCTGAGAGAGATAGGCCAGAAACAGTGCTGTAAGCATAAGGTGAGGGACCATGGTGTAGAGGGCTTGTAAGATCCCTTCAAAGCCTTGATTGTTCCCACTAAATGCCTCCAGGGCATGTTGGAGTTTTCCTTGGAAGGATGTGTCTTCTGTATGATAGTAGTCAACACCATGAAGCTTTTTCAGAACACGACTTCCTTGTTCAAGGCGTAGATAGGTCATTCTTGCATAGGAGCTATGCCCAAAATAATTAAATAAAAATCCAGAGATTCCTGCTACCAGTAAGTAAAGAAGGATCATTTTCATAAATCCTTCTACAGAGGCATCAGCTCCTCCTAAATAATCCAGAATCAGCTTGGTAATAAAGACCGATAAACCACTGTAGAAGACAAAGAAAAGCGTATACAATACGTTTTCAACATAGACCACCTTGTCTTCTCTCCAAACATCCTTTAGGAGCATTTTCAGCAAAGCGCGACTACTGTAGGTCATGAGTTCCTCTTTCTGCCAATTGGGTAAGGCTTGTTGCAAGTTTGTTGATTTTGTCCGTTCCGAGCTCTAAGTAGATTCGTTTTCCTTTTGTATAGAAACGCAGAAGTCCCACTTGAAGTAATACATCCACATGGTGACTTAAAGTTGAAGGGCTGATCTTCAGTTCATCAGATAGTTCTTTCATGTAGTAGGCTTTATGGGACACCAGTTCCAATACTTTCAATCGATTTTCATCACCTAAAGCTTTAAAAGCATCTAAGAGATCTTTTTCCCTTTGCTTCTTTCCTAAGCGAAGCTCTTCCATTTCGCGGAGCATAACCCCTGCATAGAAGCGCAACTTTTGATCCCCAAAAACAGAGACTCCAGCAGCTAAACTAGAAGGCATCAGAAGTGAAAAATATAACTCGATTGCACTGTCTGCTAAGTCTCCCAAAGGACTTAAGTGGTCCTGAAGCATCTCAAGATAGTAATGACCACCATCTTCTTTAGCCATCTTTGCTTTCTCGCTAAGAAGCGGATACAGATCCCCTGCTTTACTCTCGTAAGCCTTTTTAAGTGCAGTAAAATAACCGAGAAAGTCATCATAAAACCCATCAAAGCCTTGGAAGATTTCTAGAAGTAAGAGCTTTTGATCTTCTTTATTGGAACTCTCTAGGATTTGCTTTAGATAGAAGTCCGCATTCTTCCCTTCCTTCTGTGCCTCTACAAGGAGAGACTCTACATCTTTTTCATCAGCTACTCCTAGATCAGGCGCTTTAATGATAATGTAGAGCATCCTCAGAAGATCTTCTTCCGTTAAATCTTCTACATGATGATCCCCTCCATATCCGAGTAGGACATTAAGGATATCACTTCTGTCTTCTCCGCCTAGAGTGAAGATTTTCCTCATCAGAGGGAATGCTTCTAGATTTTTCTCCACTTCTTTTCGCATAAAGAGATTGAAGTCTTTTAGAAGCTTATATTCTTTTTGATAACCCTTTTGGTCCAGAAATTCTTTTCTCTCATCATCGAGAAAGCGAATGTCTTTCTTCCGGATGACAACATCACTAATGTTGACGAGTTCATAGAGCATATGAACTCTGGATTCAATATTAAATTTCATCGTTCTAGCCCCTTTCATCTTCAATATACATCTATCTTCGATGAATGTCAAACATATAATTTCGTCGAAGTTATTTTTGTTTCCATTCCATCGAATACGATGATATCAATAAGGACAAATGAAGGTTAAAGAGTGATCTTAATAGAATAACCATCCGTCGTTTCTACTTCTACAAGGACAAAGGATCCATGAATACGCTTGATCTCTCGTAAACACTTTTTTATATTGGGTATGGACTCCATCTGAGTAATAGTAGACCCTATATATTTTTCTGGAATCATCCATAGTGGGATGATGATGGGAAATTTAAAGGGGACCCCTGGGCCAGTTATGGTTATACGCATATTCCCCCCTACTCTACATAGATATCAACAAGGTCACCATCAACCGATTCCACTTCTACGAGTTTCCCAACAGCACCAAGGCTAACTAAGTGAAGGAGTTGATCGATATCAATGTTAAGATCCTTTAGATTGGTACTGCCAAACTGAAAGTTACCATCGGACTCGACCAATAGCTTAAATAGCATAAGGGGGAGATTTACTTTTACTTTATCGCCATCACTGGATAAAACGCGGATTTTGAAAATTTTCTTATTGATGTCTACATTTTCTTGAAGTGAGACTGTTTCTACATTTCCCTTAACCAGATAATCAAGGCTGACGCCAAATAGATCACCCATATCCATGAGTAAAGTAATGTCCGGAAAATTGATGTCTTTCTCCCATTTACTCACTGCCTGGGAGGATACCCCCAATTGAGAAGCTAGTTCTTCTTGGGTCATCTTTCTTCTTTTTCTCTCTTCTGCGATTCTTGTTCCTAATGTCATCATAAACTCCTTATTCAGTATCATATTTGTTCCCAAAGGAACTTTGTGATTTTAGTATGGAGGAAAAACTACATTTAGACCATGGATTACTGGTTGTTTTTGCCAACCAAATGTAGAATTCTTCTCAACATCTAGTTGTATTTACCCTTTTCCCCTATAATAAGCAAGAAAAAAGACTCTTTCGAGTCTTTTCCTTCAGGGCTACTTGCTTTATCCTAAAAGTTTATCAATGGCTTCTTCAAGTTCTTGAGGTTCAACAACAGGACCATAGCGTTCGACTACATTTCCTTTTTTATCGATAAGGAATTTTGTGAAATTCCACTTGATATCGCTTCCCTCACGTTCTTGTCCAAGTT
>CAMFGQ010000105.1 GCA_945950065.1 uncultured Clostridia bacterium | reverse complement strand
GAAAACAATCAAGAGGACTACGCAAGGATTGATCAGGAACTTTACTTATCTGCTCTTGATGAGCACAAAAGACTTCAACGGAGGTGATTGGATTGAAACTAGAACATGGCCATATTTGGATAAAGGATATCCAACTTGGTAATGAGACCAAAGTAGAAAAGGGAGTACTTACTGTAGATCCCGATGCACTAGCAGCTTTTCTTAAAGAAGACAGCAAAATCAAAAACATCAAAATCGATGTAGCGCGACCTGGGGAAGAAGTTCGCATTATCCCTGTCAAAGACGTGATTGAACCACGAGTAAAAGTACAAGGAAGCGGAAATGGATTCCCAGGAGTCACAACAAAAATGGCTCAACTCGGCGAAGGCCGCGTCAATCTCCTTAGCGGAGCTGCCATCGTGACCATTGGTGACATTGTTGGTTTCCAAGAAGGTGTCATCGATATGTGGGGAGAAGGTGCCAAATGGACTCCTTTCTCTAAAACATTTAATCTTGTTGTCGACATTGAGCCAGTAGAAGGGCTTGATCCTCATACACACGAGCGTACCGTGCGCCACGCAGGCCTACGTGCTGCTGAGTTTGTTGGAAAAGCTGGAGAGAATGTAGAGCCTGATGAAGTTAAGGTTTACGAAATTGGCACACGCAAAGAAGAGGATGCTAAATATCCAAATCTTCCTAAGGTTGCTTATGTTGAAATGCTGATCTCTCAGGGGCTACTCCATGACGGTTACATCTATGGAGTCAACTCTCAGCAAATCCTTCCTACTCTCATCCATCCAAACGAGGAACTTGATAACGCCGTTATCAGTGGTAACTGCGTTGCTGCATGCGATAAGATCACTACGTATCAACATCAAAACAACTCCACAATTTTGGATCTCTATGAGCAGCACGGAAAGACCATCAACTTTATTGGTGTCATCTTAACACCTGAAATGACCACACTTGAAGGTAAATTTAGAACGTGTGACTATACAGCAAAGCTCTGCCATAACTTAGGAGCAGATGGTGTCATCATCTCTGAAGAAGGTTATGGTAATCCTGACTCTGACCTTGTCATGATCTGCAAGCGTTGTGAGCAAAAAGGCATTAAGACTGTTCTCATCACCGATGAATGTTCAGGATGGGATGGAATGAGTCAACCACTTACTGATATGGCTGAAGAAGCTGTAGCTGTTATCTCTACCGGAAATGTTTCCCATGTTGTTGAACTTCCTCCTGCAAAGAAAGTACTTGGCAACGAAAAAGCCATTTACACTTTAGCTGGTGGATGGGAAGGCTGTATTGCTGAAGATGGCTCCATGAAATGTGAGCTAAACGCTGTCATCGGCTCAACTTCAGAAATTGGCTATCACAACTGTACTGTTGAGCTTTACTAGGAGGACCACATGAAAATCATTTATTATGTAAATCAATTTTTTGGACAAATCGGCGGCGAAGACCAAGCTGGTATTGCTCCTCAATTTACAGAAAAAGCAGTTGGACCTGCCATGGGTTTTGAAGGCCTTCTAAAGGGAGAAGCTCAAATCGCAGGAACGATTATCTGCGGAGATAACTACTTTAATGAGAATAAAGACGAAGCTCTTGAAGCCATTTTGAAAATGGTAAAAGATTCTGGAGCAGATCTGCTGGTTGCCGGACCCGCCTTTAATGCTGGGCGTTACGGCATGGCTTGTGCTGAACTTTGTAAAGCAGTGCAAGAAGAACTCGCTCTCCCCTGCATTACAGGTATGTATGAAGAAAACCCAGGACTCAGCGAGTGCCGTTCAGAGGTCATTGTTGCCAAAACTGGAAACTCTGCAGCCGATATGAGAAAAGCACTTCCTGTCATGGCAAATCTAGCACTTAAACTTCTGAAAAAAGAAAATCTTGCTCTTCCAGAAGTTGATGGCTACTTTGCTCAAGGAAGAAGACTGACTGTGTTCTCTGATAAACGCGGATCACAGCGCGCTGTTGAAATGCTGTTAAGAAGACTAGGCAACGAAGACTTTGTAACAGAACTTCCTATGCCTGTCTTTGACCAAGTAGCTCCTGCAGCTGCTATTGCCGATCTTTCTAAAGCAACCATCGCACTTGTTACAAGTGGTGGTATTGTTCCTCACGGAAACCCAGACCATATTCAATCTGCATCCGCTCAAAAATGGGGCAAATATGATGTTTCTGGAATCGACGCTTTAAAAGACGATTACTTTACAGTCCATGGTGGCTATGACCCTGTTTATGCCAATGAGCAAGCAGACCGTGTTGCTCCTTTGGATATTCTCAACGAATTAAAAAGAGAAGGCGTCATCGGCGATATCTACACCTACTTCTATACAACGACAGGAACTGGAACTTCAGTTGCTAACTCAGTTACCTTTGGAAGTGAAATTGGAAAAGAGTTAAAAGAAGCTGGCGTTGATGGCGTTCTCCTCACTTCTACATGAGGCACCTGTACACGTTGCGGTGCAACGATGGTTAAAGAGATTGAGCGCTACGGACTTCCTATTGTCCACCTTGCTACAATCACAACAATTTCCGAATCTGTTGGGGCGAATCGTATTGTTCCTACAGTAGCCATTCCTTATCCTGTAGGAAATCCAAGTTTGGATTCCAAGGACGAACATGAACTGAGAAAAGAACTGGTACTTCGTGCTGTTAAAGCATTAGGTACATCGATCGACGAACCGACACAATTCGAAAAATAAAATACGGGCCTTCAAAGCGAAGGCCCTTTTTCTAACGAAAGGAGTAATCAATGGAACAACCAACTAGAGAAACTTGGGCAAGCCGATTTGGTTTTATTATGGCTACAGCTGGTTTTTCAATCGGACTTGGAAATATGTGGAGATTCCCCTATCTGGTGGGAACCAATGGAGGGGGCGCCTTCGTACTTGTTTATTTACTTATCTGTCTTTTGATTGGTATTCCCCTTTTCACTATGGAAATTAGTCTAGGCCGAAAAACGCAATCAAGCCCCGTTGTAGGTATGCGTTCCCTTACCCATAAAGGAAGTCCTTGGGTTTCCTTTGGATGGTTTGGTGTTCTCGCGGCTTTCTTCATTCTTACTTACTATATCCAAATCATGGGTTGGATCATGTCCTATTTTGTCAAGATGGTTGCAGGTCAGCTTTCAGGTTTAAGTGCCAATGAATATCTGACTGTCTTTGAAACCTTCCGTGCTAATCCTCTTGCTGTAGGCGGATTCACTCTTCTATGTATCTTTATCGTAGGACTGATTTCTGCAAAAGGTCTTGAAAAAGGAATTGAACGAGCTTGTAAAATCCTTATGCCTGCACTTTTTGGTATGCTGATTATCCTCGTTATCCGCTCCTTAACACTTCCAGGAGCCATGAAAGGTGTATCTTGGTATTTGGCTGTAGACTTCTCAAAAATCACCAGTAAATCTCTTTTAGATGCCCTTGGACAAGCTTTCTTCTCCATAGGTATTGCTAGTGGTGGTGCATTTATCTACGGCTCCTATCTCTCAAAAGATAGCAATATCCCCGGTGATGGCCTCATGGTCATTGGCTTTGATACAGGAGCTGCTCTGCTTGCAGGATTTATGATGTTCCCTGCCATCTTTGCTTTAGGCATGGACCCGGGTCAAGGAGAATCATTACTCTTTGTCACCATGAGTAATCTGTTTAATCAACTACCCTTTGGAGGATTCTTCGGTTCTCTCTTCTTCCTCCTTGTGTTCTTTGCAGCACTCTCCTCTGCCCTAGGCTATTTCGAGCCAATCGTTACGACCATTGTGGATCTAGGGAACATATCAAGGAAGAAAGCTGTCATCATAGGACTAGCAGTTATCTTTATCGTTGGTTTCCCAACCATTATGGCTAAAGGTCCATGGAAAGACATTACGATTGGAGGAAGAAATTTCTTTGACTTTGCAGACTTCCTCTCTGGAAATATCCTAATGCCTCTTGGTGCAATTGCTCTTGCTGCCTATACTGCATTCAAATGGAAATTTGAAAACTTTAAAGCAGAGACTGATGTTGGAGCCAAAGGTTTTAGAGTAACAAACGCATGGAAACCTCTCGTTCTTTTTCTCATTCCTATTTCACTTCTCATTATCTTTATCCGGGGAGTCTTCTTCTAAAATGAAAAAGGACCTGTCTCTCCCCTTTTAATAGACCTTCATTTGGGCTATACTGAGACAGAGAACTCGAAGAGGATGTAAGGAGACAAGGATGGAATCGGAAAAACAAGAAAAAGTAAGCAGCAATCAAATTTATGATCTCCTACGTGAACGCATCATCAAGCTCGATTATGAGCCAGGTAGCGTTCTCAATGAAGTGGATATTGCCGATGAGTTTGGTGTCAGCCGTACTCCAGTGCGAAAGGCTTTTCAAATTCTTGAAGAAGATCAATTGGTGAAGATCATTCCAAGATTTGGTATTCAGGTTGTGCCAATCGACTTTATTCAAATGCGCCATATTTTTGAATTGACAAGGGTCTTAGATCCTTATGCTACTCGACTTGCCGCAGAAAAGATGGGTAATCTTGAAATTGCAGAACTCGAAAAGATTGTTCAGCGTCTCAAGAGCTATGAGAATATTGAAAGAGACTATCAAAAAGCCATCAGTGATGATGAAGCTTTTCACCAAGTCATCAACCGAGCTTCAGGTAATCCCTGGCTCCAAAATATTCTTCATAATTTACACGCTCATACAGAGCGATTATGGCATTACTGTGAAGGCCATTTTGATTCCATGGAACTCTTTTCTCGCACATTAAGTCTCATTCTAGAAGCCATTAAAGAAAAAGACTACGACTTAACAGAGAAGTATGCTCTAGAGCATATTGATGAGTTTGTCTCAAAAATCAGAGAGGTGCTTCTAAAGCTTTAAGCTAATTTAAATGA
>CAMFGQ010000104.1 GCA_945950065.1 uncultured Clostridia bacterium | reverse complement strand
TAACTATCCCTAATCTCTTTATAGCTGGAGTAAGGGTCTAAAAACAGATGGCTTCGATGGGATGAACCGTGGAAGCCAAGACTGTGACCTTCATCAAGGATACGACGGACCAAGAAAGGGTGTTTTTTGGCCTCCCCTTCAAGGAGGAAAAAGATGGCTTTTTCATCGTACTTCTTCAGGAGATCCAACAGATCAGCTGTTATGTGGCTTGGACCATCATCAAAGCTCAGAATGAGTTTTTCGGATTTTGGTGGAAAAAGGAGTTTGGAGAGAAGGCTGGGAAGAGGTCCATAGAGAAGATACAGTAGAATTAGGATAGGTAACATAGCACTTTCTCGTAGGCAAGAGGATCAAGGCTTTTTCTAAAGCTCTCGATGTTCTTTTCATAGTGGCTTAGGGATACGTCAAGGTTTTCTAGGTGATGGCTTAAATTTCTATCCAGTCTAGCTCCCATCTTTTGAGAACAGATGAAGGCTTCGTTGCTTTTTTCTTGCTCAAGATGAGCAGGAAAAAGGAGAAGAGGAGTGCGACTGTGAAGGGCCTCAAAGGTAGTCATGCCACCTGGTTTTGTGATGAGTAGTTTAGCCCTGGCATAGTCATGACTGAGATCAGGTAGGAATTCTGCCAGTTCTAGTGGAAGCTTGGATGCTCCTAGCTTCTTATAGAGCTTTGTATTGTTGCCACAGAGTATCTTCACGTGCTTAAAGCTTTTAATCAGCTCTTCGTAGAAGGTAAGGTCCTCAGGGAGAAGTCCTAATCCACCACCACTGACAAGCACCAGATCTTCTTTTTGACCGGGCTTAAAACGAGGAGATGTAGGGATACCCGAAAGGAGAATCTTCTGTGGGTTCACTCCTAAGCCTTGGAGTTCTCGCTTGGTGCTGTCAGCAGCCACCAAATAGAGATCGGTTTCTTTATGAACCCAGAAAAGATGGGGACTTAAATCAGTAATGGCTGTGATCAGAGGATAACTGTTGTCTACTCTTCTTTTGTAACTGGCAAGGCAGAGGGAACTCATGGAAAAGGTTGAAAGGAGGAGATCCGGCTTCTCTCGACGGATCAATTCGTCGATAACAGGTAGGAAAAGCGGTTCCAGCTTCGTAATCAGAGCGAGGATTTCCTCCTTTCGTTGATTGAGTTTTTGGTAGATGCGAAAGGCTTGATTTCGTTTTTGATGAAAAGCACTATAGCTCTTTCGCATGCTTTCATGAAAATATGGGAAAAGGAGAGAATAGAGATCAATCTGTACGGTTTCAATGTTTAATTGTTCTTCCAGTGCCTTGGCAGCGGCCCGATGACCGCCACCCATGGCACAACTAAAAATCAATGCTTTTTTCATTGGAAACTCCTAAGGGGTAAGGAGAGTTAAATTTCTTCAAAGATTAAGCTTGCTTTAAAAAGGTCTCCATCAATGTCAAGGAAGAGATGTCCTTTTTGAAGTTGGGTAAGGCTTTCTGCAATGGCAAGGCCAAGTCCGCTACCTTCGCTACTTCGTGAACTATCTGCTCGTACAAAGCGCTGTTTTAGCTCTTCGGCTGTAATGCCCAGTTGCTCTTTGGAGATGTTTTTAATGTGGATACGGACAGTTTTTCGTTTCTTTTCTGCGCTGACATAGACACGTGTACCAGGTTGGGAATACTTTCTTGCATTGCCCAGAAGATTGTCTAATACTCTCCAGATGAGGGTGCTGTCGGCTTCGATAAAGAGATCCTCTTCTGGTAGATCCAGTACAAGGTCTAGATTGGCTTCTTGGAGTTTTTCTTCGTATTCTCCTGCTACTTGCAGAAGGAGTTCTTTTACATTGTTTTTCTCGAGATGGACATCCAAGGTGCCTGTAGAGGCCTTTGATACTTGAAGGATATCCTCCATGAGCTTTTTCAGTCTTGCTGATTGTCGCTCTAAAGCATCTAGGTATTCACCAGAGCTAGGTGAGTCAAGTCCTTCCTTTTTCAGCAAATCCGTATAACTGATGATGGATGTCAGAGGTGTCTTCAGGTCGTGGGAGACATTGGTGATGAGCTCGGTACGGAAGGATTCACTCTTCATACGCTCATTGACGGCGATGCCGATTCCTTCTGAAATCTGATTGAGGAGTTCTCCTTCATCCTTTAAGCCAGGAGAGAGATCGTCTATATTGACTTTGCTCCCCAGATTTCCCGCTGCTAGTTCAGCTGTGACTCTGCGCAGTTCTCTTCTTGAGAGAATGGTTCTAGCCACATACAAAAGGAAGGCAGCTTGAAGGATGTAAAAGGCAAGCATCATCATATGGCTATATTGGCCGTTTGAGTAGAAGAACATACTCAGAAAGACATAGCCAACACTGGCGAGAAGTCCCTTCCAGATTAGGGGGAGATCTCTAAAGGAACGTTTACCTAGTTCAATGGTCTTCATAAGAATAGGATAAGCAAGGCTAGACTTGATGAGACGCTTTTGACGGATTCTTCTCATCACCAGCTCTATAATGGGAAAACTGATGAGAAAAAACCCACCCAGTAAGCTCAGGTCTCTGATTCTAGGAGCGGACCAACCTCGAAGGAATACATCAAAGACTACGAATAAGGAACCAATACTAAGCAGGCCATATATCCCAAGCAAGAGTTCAAGTGGCACGCGGTCGATGTCCGAGACGGCATAGGCGCCTTGCTTGTTCTTTCCTGAAATGCTTAGGTAGTAAAAGCTCAGTGCTACAGCTGTTAGAAAAGCAAGAGCAGCAGGGATCCTTTTATTCTTAAGGGCATTTTCTTTTGCCTCATAGGTTAAGAAGAGTTTGTAGTAATGAGAATCAGCCAGTGTATTTCTTTCTTCATCTGTGGGTCTGCGGATATAGAAACTCACATGATCGCTATAGTCCTCTCGATTGGTAGGAAAGGACCTACCAGCAAGATAAATAGGATAGTCTTGATCTATGTTAGTGAGCGTCATGGCTCTCTGGTCTAAATGAGCTTCATAGATAAGAAGAGGGGCTTGTTTCTTTAACTCTTCTGTCAGTTCGTTATTGAGTCGTATGATGCCTTGTTCACTGACTTGATTAGACTTTGCGAGTAGTTTTTCCTGTACCAAGTCTATATCTTCCTGTCGTAGGCTATCATGATATGCACCCATACCTCGAGATAACTCATTGCTTTCAAAGAAAACATAAAAGCTAAAGAGAAAAAGCGCCGTAATGATTAGACTTAACAGGATTTTGTTGATGGGATGATATCTGTCCATTTATTCCTCCAGGGTATATCCCTGTCCCCAAACTACCTTAATGTAGCGAGGAGACGAGGGGTCAATTTCTATTTTTTCACGGAGATGACGAATGTGCACGGCTAGGGCATTGTCCAGTCCGTAGCTACTCATGCCCATATGCTTGTAGATCTCGTCACTTGAGAGAACTTGTCCTTTGTGTTCCATAAGGGTCTTAAGAATGCTGTACTCTCTTGGTGTAAGATTAATTTCTTCTCCTTCAAGGGTTACTTTCTTTTTTCGATCATCAAGGGCGATGGGTCCAGCAACCAAAAGGGATTCGGTTATTTTTAAAGAGCCTAGATGCATGTAGCGGCGTAATTGCGCTTTGACACGGGCAATCAGTTCAACGGGATTAAAGGGTTTGGTCACATAGTCATCGGCACCGATATTTAGGCCTAAGACTTTATCCGTATCCTCCCCTTTAGCCGTTAAGAGGATAACGGGAATGTTGTTTTTCTTACGTAACTCCACTGTGGCTTCGATTCCATCCATCCCTGGCATCATAATGTCCATAAGAACAAGATAGATTTCTTCTGTTTGCATAATTTCTAGGGCTTCTTGACCACTGGTAGCTTTTAGTACGTCATAACCTTCTGTTCGTAAGTAAATTTCTAGTGCACGCAGGATGTCCTGCTCATCGTCAACGATTAATATTCTCTCCATGTTCTCCTCCTATGACTTATTGTACAGTCTTATTCCTTAAGGTCCAAGGGTGATGAGTTTAAGAAATGATTAAGGACTCATGAATTTGGAAGAAGCAAGGGTGTAAAAAAGAGATTGCCTAGGCAAGAGAGTGTCCCCCTTGAGAGGCAATAGGAGTATCTATGCCGCTCATAAACAAATCAACCTCCAATACCTGAAAAACTGTGTATTTAATGCTCTGATATTCCTAACTTAATGGCTACTGATGGATCTGGTTAAACCTGTGTAAACAACCCATGAAATCAGAGTAAAGTATGTTTAACTTGATGGAAATGGGATATCTGTCATAATCAAGCTAAGGAGGTAAAATGAATATTTATTTAGTACGACACGGCGAATCTCAAGCCAATCTAGAGAAGTTGTTCTATGGGAGTCTAGACTCACCCTTAACTGAACAGGGAGTTGAAGATGCAGAGCTTGCCGCGAAAAAGCTAAAAGATCTTCCTGTACAAGCGCTATATTCTAGCCCCCTTATCCGTGCCTATGCTACGGCAGAATATATCTCAGCGGAAATGGGACTTCCTATCCAATCGGATCAGCGTCTTGTAGAGCAACATTTTGGGAGCTTTGAAGGCTTCACCTATGAGAAACTCAAGGAAGATCATGGAAGTGTCTTTGTAGATTATTATCATGGATCTTGGTGTGAAGAGACACCATTAGGTGGGGAATCCTTTGCCGATATGGTGGAGCGTATTGAGCCCTTCCTAAAGGAGATTATTGAAAAAGGTGAGGACTGTCTTATCGTCTCACATAATGGAGTTATGAGAACTCTGCTCTATCTTATTTTGGACTTGGCACCCCAGCATGTGCATCGGATGTACTTTACACAAGGAGACTATTGTCACTTTGAAACCGATCGTGGTAGCTTTGTCATTCGTGCCATCAACAAATAAGAAGTAAGAATGAAACCAGGTCATGGCCCAGGTTTTTT
>CAMFGQ010000103.1 GCA_945950065.1 uncultured Clostridia bacterium | reverse complement strand
CCTAAGGGTCCTTTTTTTGTGCAATAAATGAAGATTCATATCATCTCCATATGAACTCCATATCTCTGGGGTATACTTGGTGCAGGAGGTTACCATGAAAGAAAGGATTTTGTTGCTGGAAGACGAAGCCGTCATCGGTGAAGTGGTAGAAGAGTATCTCACCATTGCAGGTTATGAAGTCATCCATACGAAGACTGGTGATGAAGCATTAGAAGCTCTTGATAAAGAGAGCTTTGCTTTGGCTGTCCTGGACATTATGGTACCTGGACCCAGTGGAATTGAGGTATTGGAGTATATTGGAAAAAACTATCCTTCTACTGCAGTAATTATGTTAAGTGCACTAGAAGATGAAGCTACCCAATTAAAAGCCTTTAATGCTCAGGCGGATGACTATGTGGCCAAGCCCTTTTCTCCTATCCTCCTTTTAAAACGCATTGAGACAATTTTACGTAGAGTGAAAAGTTCTGCTGTAGAAAAGAACGACGAGAAACTTTATCTCCATCCTGAGAGCTATCAGGCCTATTATCAGGGCAAGAGCCTCAACCTTACTCTTAGTGAATTCCTCCTCCTTCAAGCTCTACTAGAACATCCTGGTTGGGTTCTCTCTCGTGAAGCACTGATTGAGGCCATCTACCAAGATGACTATTATGGTAGTGATCGGATCATTGATACCCATGTAAAGAATCTAAGGAAGAAACTGCCCCTTCCCTATGTAAAAACAGTGATTGGGGCTGGTTATAGGTGGGAGGAAACAGAGTGAAACTAAATCAAAAAACACTTTTTTACAGTATGCTTCTCGCACTTTTTTTGGTGCTCTTTTTCCTTGTCTACATGGTGCTCTTTCTTCCCAATCTCTATGTAGACCATATGATGAGTAATAATAAGGAAGTTGCCACAGAACTTCATTTTCGCTTTCTTGAAGAAAGAAGCTATGAACAACTCACCCCCATCAATGTGCAAAATTCCATTAGTCTTGTTATACCGAAAGATGAAGATAAAGTTCTCTTGTATTCGAAGCTCTATACGGGAGAACTTGGTTTTAAAGATGATGTTTTTAAGAACCTTCTTAACAAGGTCAAAGACTACTTTAGCGACCCAAATGGGCCATTTCCTATTGGTGCCAAAGAGATAGAAGAACTAGGAGAAAAGCTAAAAAAAGAACTTCCTCTAGACTTTTCTGGACAAAGGACAGAAGTTTCCTATGAAGACTTCTATGCTGAAGAGGATATGAAAATCTCAAGGCTTGGAAGAAACACCATCCTTGTTAACATGACAACCAGTGGTATAGAGGCAAACTATTCCATGCTCTTTCTTCTCACAACGGAAGATAAGAATTATGTCATGACCCTGATTCCCGTAGTCAATCCCAAGGTAGGTGATATTTTACCTGTTGTGCTTGGCAGTTTACCTATGGTACTGGTTGTTCTTCTTCTGGCCGTTCTTATTGCTTCAGCACTCTACTCGAAATTTCTCGTTGATCCAGTGATGGAGTTGGTCAACCATACGAGAAATCTGAAAGATCGCTCTCCTATAGACTACTATCCCCTTCAGGTAAAGGGGAAAGATGAACTGGCAGAACTAGCAGCCAGCCTAAACGAGCTGCAGGAGAGGATCAGTAGGCAGTATAGTGCCCTAGAGGATCAGAGTAAAACCCAGAGGGTTCTATTACGTGCAGGTAGCCATCAATTAAAAACTCCTGTAGCAGCCTCACTTCTTCTTGTAGAGGGCATGATGGGCGAAGTAGGGAAGTATAAAGATGTGAAGACTTATCTTCCCATGCTAAGGGAGCAGCTACTCTCTATGCAACAAATCATTAGTGCTTTTCTTGATATGAATCGTCCTCTTCCTCTGGAAGCGAGAACTGTCAACCTAAGAGAGGTAGTGGAACACAGCTTAACTAAAACAAAAACTCTCTTTGATGAAAAGGGAATCGAAATACAAAACGAAACCCAACCACTGCAAAGAAATCTTCCAGAACTCTTTGATTGGATTCTTTCCATCCTCGTTGAAAATGCTCTCCTGCATACAACTGAAAAACAATCGTTAAAGATCTGGAATGAAGGGGATAAGCTCTACCTCAACAATACAGGTAGCCAGATTGCAAAAGAAGATCTCCCACATCTCTTTACACCCTTTGTGAAAGACGAGAGCTCTAGTGGACATGGTTTAGGACTCTATTTGGCCTCTTACTATGCCAAGGCAATGGGATGGGAACTGGATATAGAGAACACTCCTTCTGGAGTTCTTGTGAGCCTCGAGTTCTCGAAAAACACATCTCCACTCCATAAAGGCTCCACACAGAGGTGATAGGCTAAGGATGAAAGGAAAAGAATTATGATTAACATTCAATCGTTACAAGTTCACTATGGAAATCATCTAGCCCTGGATATCCGTAGACCCATCACCATCGAAAAAGGTGATCGTGTGGGCATTCTCGGCTCCAATGGAGCAGGGAAGACAACCTTACTCAACGCACTCCTAGGCATCATTCCTTCCAAAGGAAAGTTTAGTTTAGAGGTAGACCAAGAAGCCATTGCAGTTCATATGCAGGCGAATGAATACCTCACCACTGTTAGTGTTCGCTCCGTTATGGAAGCCATCCTGGGAGAGAAGATAGAAAAAAGACAAGACGTCATGGATCTGATTCGCTTTTTTGACTTTGAAGAGTCCTTGAAGAAAAAGTTCCAAAATCTCTCTGGAGGACAAAAGCAGAGGCTTACCCTCATCCTTGTCATTGCGCAGAAAGCACCGCTGATTTTCTTTGATGAAGTCACATCAGGTCTTGACTTTGACTCGCGTCAGGCGCTTGTTAGCCTGATCAGCGAACATTATCAAGACAGGGAGAGTACCCTTTGTTTTATCACCCACTATTATGAAGAACTGGAGAACTTTGCTGACAAACTCCTTCTTCTTGATAAAGGACAAGTCATTGACTTTGGAGACAAGCAGGAACTCTTTCATAAATACTGTGGAGATACTGTCTTTATCCTAGACAATACCCAGGAGAATAAAAAGCTTACAGAAGACTTTAGGCATCTTGCAGCACCAGCGCATCTTCTGGCACTGTCTGCTAATTCAAAAGAAGAAGAAATTAACATTGCACAGAGACTAATGAAGGCGGACATCAACTATAAAAGGACCAATGCAGACATTGAGATTATGACTGTCAATGCGAAGAAACACTGGGAAGGAGGAAGATCATGAAAAAGCTCAACAGATACTATCTGCTAAATGAACTTAAAAATCTCATAGGAAACTGGTATATTCCCTTCTTCGGGATTGCTTTCCCCCTTCTTATGGCACAGATCATCATTCGAGCGGTCTTGAGGGATGTGCCAGAAACGGCAGTGCAACAAGTGACTACTACCATTGCTCTTTCTTTCCTTCAACTCGTTCCACTGGCTGTTGTCTTTCTTGGACATGCCTCTCTCTATTCCCAAGAAATGGAAAAAAGAGTTCCCCTACGGATGCAACTCTTTGGCTATTCTCAGTCAACCCAGATGTTCTCTAGGATGATTTCTCTTTTACTCTTCTTTACCTTTGGACTTTTTCTAAATCTGTTGGTTTTTTATCTTAGTCTAAATCTACTGGCACCAACACTCCAGGGTTTTCTTTTAACCTTACTTGTCTACTATATTTTAGGGATCATCCTCTTTATGCTTGCCCACGGTATCGCCAACTTCTTCCGTAAATTTGGACCAACCTATGGCTTAGGCATGACACTTTACTTTGCTTTTATGATTCTCGGTGGTTTGATGGGAATTACGCGAGATCAGTTACCTTCCCTCCTAAAGCCCCTCTCTAATCTCCTTCCCTTTGGTTATATAGCTGAGGACATCTATAGGGTATGGATGGGTCAAAGTTATAACTGGATGCCTCTGATTCAATCACTTCTCTTCTTGGGCGGCGTCTCTGCCATTGTGATGCTTCTTAGTTTTCGCTATAGGAAGAATCAGGCAATTTAGTCGAGAGAAACAAAATACAGACAACGGAAAGTAGATCAAATGAAAAAGAACCCATAAAAACTCTAGGGTTCTCTTTCATTTACAACCAAATGTAAAACTCACGACCAGAAATCAGTGGAGATATTACCTGTACCTAATCAATTGCTGTATGAAAAGCTAAGTTATACTAGATTATCGCGTAAAGATAGCCAATCCCAGCTGATAGGGATGATCTAAGATAAGCTGCTCTTGTGCAGTACTCCTAAAGAAAAACAGCTTAAGGGTAATCAATAGATCTCCACCACCTGCAAGAATCATCAAGATACCAATGTTGAGGAGAGTGGAATTACCAAGGAATATTGCCACAAGAGCAGGTAGAACACCAAGAAGCAGGGTGGGCATCAACACAACAACAAGATACTGCGCTTTCTTCAGTGGCTCCTTGCAGTGACAATAGGGCGTTAAGTACTTGGCAATAAAACCGAAAGAAACACTTTTCCACCCTTCCTTTGCAAAAAGTGCACCGAAGATTCCGTGTATCAGCTCATGCAGAGAAATCAGCAAAATAAAACCAATGAAGAAAAGACCCAATCCAAGAACCCCTGCTCCAATGGAATCGCTTGCTAAGCGAAAGCTCAGTCCCATAGGTGCATTGGGGTTTTTCAGCGCAAAAGCGTAAAGGAAAGGAAGAATAAGAGGGATGCATAGAAAGATTGCCATGACATTGGCAAAGACAACTCCCATAGTGAGATCGTGCTCCTCATAGCCTTTTGCAAACAATTCTTCCTTTGTTCGTTCAAACTCTAGTTTTCGGGCTTGTTCAGCTTCCGTAAGCTTCCGTTGTCCTTCTTTTTCTTTTCTCATTGCTTGTCCAACTCTTTCTTTTTGCTGATGTAAGGATATAATCTACAACCGTTTACTCTTCATACCCCACAATCCCAATATCCACCACCTCAACATGGGGATACTGAACCAAACCTTTTTTCAT
>CAMFGQ010000102.1 GCA_945950065.1 uncultured Clostridia bacterium | reverse complement strand
TCCTCATCACTTTCCTCTACATCCTGATCATAGTTCTCCGACCAGAGGTCAAAACCTTCTGCATCAAGTGGTTTCTTCTTTTCCATCAAGATTGCTCCTTCTCTTTTTTTCTTTTGTCTTGACCGTCCAAACACCAGACTTGGCACTGCCGGTATATTGAACCAATCCATCATCCTTTAATCTCTTGATGTCTCGCTCAATGGTACTGATGGACACATTCAGTTTCTGGGATAGCAGTTGAGCTGTGATGTCCGGGCTAAGTCTCATGTAATAAAGGATAGACTCTCTTCTTTTCTGTGGACTGAATGTTTGACCCTCACTTTGACCCTCATTTTGACCTTCACTTCTACCCTCACTAAGCACATCATAGGTTGTTTGCTGGTAATAGTCATAGTTTAGGTTCTTGAGCAGGGTAAAAAAGGCATTTTCTGTGGATCTAAACTCTGGTTCTAGTCCCTGCTTAAAGTTCTTTTCCTTTTCATAGGATTCAATGATCTTCCTCAAGCCAGAGCCACGTCTTTCCATCAAATCCATCCTACTCATCACATCGGCAATCAGAGGATTTCGTCTTAAAGATGCAATGTTCTTCAGATCATGATCTTGAATGAAAGTCCCATCATACATTCCACCTGGAGAGTACACTTCAAGTCGGTCATCATAGATATCGATATGCACTTCACTTCCCACTATGGAATAATCACGATGCACCAGTGCATTGACGATGGCTTCTTGAAGGGCTCTTTCAGGATAATCAACAAACTCTTCTCTGTAGACTTTCCCTTTTCTCCACATTTTTCTCGTGTTCATTTTCACAAAACGAAGTGAAGCATCTAATAAATAAAGTAGATTCCCTTCAAACTCTTTATCATCTAAAGCTTCTATCAGACCATGGGTCTTGTTAAGCCCATTCCATCTGGTACAGAAAACCCTTGACTGATACAGTTGATGGCCATCTGCAAAAAGGGCTCCAGCAATGGTCAATTTACCTTGTTTCGTGACAAGTCCAAAGGATTCCAGATCTGTTTCTTCAAAGGTTTTTCCACTACGTCTCTTGTATTCATTTTTCAACTCTTGAAAGCTAACATCTTCTACATTGAGTTCTGAAGGTAATGAATCATAACTTCTTTTTTGCCCTTTTAGTGTTAAATTAAGTAAATCCATGTTGTTGACGGGTACACTCTGATTTCCAATCTTCTTGAAAGCTATTCTAGAACCGCTGTCCACATAGAAGTAAGGTGTATTTTCTCCAGGAAAAACAGTAAGCACCAAAATCACCTTGTCCTCTATCCTTTCTATCTCCATCTCAAAGTCAGGGATGGGTTCCAGCTTTGTTTTAATCCGTTCACTGATGAATTCAGAATCCCCTTTATAATCCATCAACCCAACAATTTCGTCACCTTCATCTATGCCAAAGATTAATCTACCGCCACTTCCATTGGCAAAGGCAGAAACGCTCTTCAGCCAACTTTGTGGTTTGTTTTTTCTACATTGCGTTTTTTGTCATAGGAAGAGGACTCTCCCAGAAGGTTTTGTAGATCCATTCTCTCACCCACTTTTTTTGTTGATTTTAGTATACTACAGCATAGCTCTTGCCTAATCATGATTTAATTGGTCTTATGGTTTTTGTTCCTGATGTTCACTTCTTACCCATCTATTCTTCCCAATCGGCTGAGCTCTACCTTTCTACTACATGGAACACAGAAAGGAAGACAGCCTTTCTTTTGCTAACCAAAAGGCTGTCATCTCTCTCCTTCAAGGAAAAAGGGATTCCTTATTTTCTAGCCTTTACAAGCCCTATGGCAAGAAAGCTCAGTACCTCTTCATCCCGTTGATTGTAGACGGTCATTTCATAGGTGACAGCACCCTTTGTACCATCTCTTGAAGGCTCGATCTTGGCAATACGAAGCTCGGGATAGAGGGTATCGCCAACAAAAGCAGGCTTTTTCCAACGGAGTTCATCAATGCCAATTCCAGCAATCATCCCTTGAGCATCAAGACCCATGTTAACCCAGGAACTCCAACATAGAGACAGGGTATGAAAGCCCGAAGCAAAGAGCTTTCCAAAGCGGGTCTTTTCAGCTTCCTCTGGATGAAGATGAAAAGGACGTGGATCAAACTCCTCAGCAAAGGAAATGATGTTCTCCTCTGTCATCTGAACTGGAGGAACATCATAGACCTGATTGAGCACATAGTCTTCTAGGTACATGGTTCATTCATCTCCTGCGTATCGTGTATGTGGGCAATTTCTCCATCCACAATCTCAATGATCCGATCCGCCATCCTAGCAATGTCCATATCATGGGTAACCAAAATCACAGTCTGGGAAAAGCGCTGTTGAAAGGTCTTGATCAGCTGAAGAACATCTCGACCTGTCTTTTCATCCAGATTTCCCGTGGGTTCATCAGCCAAAATCATGGCAGGACGCGTTATTAACGCCCTTGCAATGGCCACCCTTTGGATTTGTCCACCACTGAGTTCATCGGGATAGGACTTGAGTTTATCCCCAATACCCAACCCCCCAATGATCTCATCAAAGTATTCCTTCTCTACTTCCTCACCATCCAGTAGCAGAGGCATGATGATGTTCTCTTCCACGGTGTATTCAGGTAGAAGGTTAAAGGCCTGAAAAACATAACCTAGTCTACGCCTACGCAGTAGGGCAAGTTCTTCATCACTCTTTTTCGAATAAGCTTCACCCTCCAAAAAGATTTCGCCTGATGTGGCCTTATCCAGTGCACCAAGAAGTTGTAGTAAGGTGGATTTTCCTGAGCCACTTTTACCGATAATGGCATAGAACTTACCTTCTTCGATCTGAAAAGAGACGCCACGTAGCGCACGAACAGCTAATTCTCCTTCACCATAGGTTTTCATTAATTCTCTACAATCAACTAACATATCTCCTCCTAGTTATAGCGAATGTTATCAAGCGGGGTTCGTTGTAAGACTCTCTTCAGGGGCAAGTAACTTGTCAAAACACCTACCAGGGCAAAGAGCAGCACCAGAAGGAGGTGAATCCCCCAAGGGTATTTCCAAAGCATCAGTTGAAGTAAGCTTCCTAGATGGAGTAGCCTCACCCCTTGTCCTCTAAAGGACAACAGGATAAGAAGGACCCCATAGACAAGGTGTGAGAGAACCAGGGCAAGGAGGACATCTTCAATTGCCCTTCTAAGGTAGCTTTTCTGCATGTCTTTTGCTTGTACACCCATGGACTGGAGGGTACCAATGCGAAAAGCTTCCTCCTCAAGCTCACTCTTAAATCCTTGATAAAGGATTTGACTAGTAATCAAGAGAATCACAAAACCTAGCAGTCCACTGAGCAGTGCTCCAGCAAGTCCCTTCTGGTATAGTTGATCACCCAGTTTACCGAGATTCTCCAGATTCATATGATAGGGCTCAGCCAAGGCACGAAGGGCCATCTCCGTTTCAGGAGAACGATCCACTGTATCCAGATAAAAATAGGTTTGACCCTGTCCCCAAGCACCTAGAAGACGAACACCTTCTAGGACGGACCGATTCTCCCATTTGATAAAGGAGCTGTATCCAAAATAGTCCTGCATCCCCCTTCGACTAAAGAGTAAAATAGGATAATCCTTTTCATAGCTAAAGGGCCAAATCCCCTCTTTGGGTAGACTGTGAAGGTGAGCCAGTAGCTCAATGGTCTTTCCAATGTACTGGGGTTCAGGAAGATACTCCGCTGCTCCCATCTCAATACCCTTGAGTTCGTACAGTTTGACTTCTTTTAGCCCATGAAAGGTGGTGGTTTTCTCATACAGTTTTTCATAACGCTCATCCACCTCAAAGTCATAGGCATCATAGTATTCAAGAATGGTACGCAGTCGATTCCCAGCTGAGGTGTCTAAGAAGAGCTCTAGATCATTTTGTCGAGGACTAGGTGTCCCTCTTTTAAAACTTGGTGTGATGAGGATGGCACCACTCCCTTTACGGAAGGCCTCTTCATCAAAATCAGCAGGAAGGATTCTCTTTAACTTCGTGTAAGCTTCTCCCTCCTCTTCCAAAGAGAAAATATCTAAACGAAAAGCTTTTGGCAGACTTGAGGTCTTTCCAGCCCTATGATCACCTTCATAACGTTCAGGAAGATAGGAAAGAAAATCATCATAAACTGGATCTCCTTTATTGCCCTTAAAGTCTAAGAACATTCTTTCTGCACGTACCAGGGTCTCAATCTTCTCGATAACAGGCGAAGCCAAAAACTCCTCCTTGGTTCGCTCAATCAGTCGAGGACCCCCTCGTTGCATAATCTTAAAGGCATAATCAGGTCGTCCCGTTGCCACAATGTCATTTCTATACTCCTCAAAGGAGAGAAAGATCATGAGTAAGCAAAGAAGGAGAACAAGAAGCAGTGCACTGAGCTGCACAAGGCGCAGTCTTCTTTTATGCTTTCCATAGAGCTCATGGCGTTTTTCCATGTCATCAAAGTTCTTAAGAGCTTTCGCATTCTTCAATAAGTCTCTAGTCTTCTTCTTTTTCTTATCTTTCAGTTGAATGCTTCCCGTAAGGGAGATGTACTTCAATTTCCTTAGGGGTAGTAGTGTAGCGATAAAGATGGCTACAAAACAAAGTAGGATCCCCAAGAGCAAGAGCCCCCAGGGTACATCAAACACTTCAGCACCCTTTCCAATCACATAATAACTAAACACAAAGGCCAAAGGAAGGGCAAAAAGAAGGGAACGAAGGGAACGAAGCAACATCTCTAACAGCATGTAGGAGTAGAGTTGATCCTTGGTGGCACCAAGGGCACGAAACAGACCTAGACTTCTGACTTGCTTTTGGAATTTACTCTGATATACATAGAAGACACTAAAGGTCGTGACCAAGGCTAAGAACAGCAGGGTTCCCTTTCTAATGATGCCTTCCTTCTCAGCTTCTCCAGGTGGGTAAGCATAGTCATTGCTGCTTAATGCGGTAAATTTGGTCTCATACTTCTCCAAGAATCCATTTGCACCCAGCT
>CAMFGQ010000101.1 GCA_945950065.1 uncultured Clostridia bacterium | reverse complement strand
CATCCAACGTGCACGAAAAGCCCTTATGGAATTCCAAAAGCAAAGCCAATACAAAATCCCCATGGACAATCCCCTCATTGAAGAATAAAGGAACCATCCTAAAGGAGAACTATGACGAGCTATACTTATGTTAAAGACGAAGTTCCTTCAAAAAAAAGGCAGGATTGGAATCAGTACTTCATGGAGCTTGCAAGACTTGCTGCTGCAAGAAGTACCTGTGATCGTGCCCATGTAGGCGCCATCGTTGTCAATCAAGATCATCGCATCGTTGCCACAGGCTACAATGGCAGTGTGGGAAGAAAAACTCCTCACTGTTCAGAAATCGGTCACGCCATGCGAGATGGACACTGCATTGCTACCCAGCATGCTGAACTCAACTGTATATCCTATTGTGCAAAGGAAGGAATCCCCATGGGCAACTGTGTGATCTATGTCACCCATTTCCCCTGTCTTCACTGCACAAAAGCACTCATTCAATCAGGCATCAAGAAAATATACTATGGTGAAGCCTATCGTGTAGACGATTTTGCGATTCATCTTCTTGAGTTAAACGACATTGCCTACGAACAAATTAAGGGGTAATCTATGAAAAAAATAATCATTCTACTTTTGGTGCTAGTATTCCTTGTCTCCTGTAGTTCTCCTGCAGAGCTGCATGTTTCTGCTCTTAAAGGCCCATCATCCATGGGGCTGGTAGAAACAAAAGTTGCTGAGACTATGGATATTCTCGGTTCACCCGACGAAATCGTCGGCAAGGTGACCAGCGGAGAAACTGATGTTGCCATGGTTCCCATGAATATGGCATCCATTCTCTACAACAAACTCGAAGGCAAGGTTCGTCTTTTAGCTATCAACACAGAAGGAAATCTCTATCTCATGGGAGAACCCATTGGGAGTCTAGATGAACTAGAGGGAAAAACTATCCTCAGTGCTGGTCAAGGCGCAACACCCATGTACGTCCTCGAGCTATTAACAGAAGGGATGGACGTTTCCATTGACTATCTACCCAATCATAGTGATGTTGCCGCTGCAGCCAGCGAGAACAAGGCTGACTACTATGTTTTACCCGAACCTTTTGTAACGGTCTATAAGAGCAAAGTAGAAAATCCTCAACTAGCCTATGATTTGGCCAAAGCCTATGAGGAAAAAACAGGCCATCCTCTTACCATGGGAGCTGTGATTACCACCCAAGAAAAACTGGATGAAAAGAAAAAAGAAATCCATGCTTTTCTTGAGGATTATCAAGCGTCGGTAGAAAAGGTCTTAGCCGATCCTGCTGCAGCAGCTCAGCTTGTAGAAAAATACGGAATTTTGGAAAAGGCTGCTCTAGCAGAAAAAGCCATCCCCGGTGCAGGCATTGTCTACCGAAGTCCAGCAGAAAGCAAAGAGGCCATTGAAGCTTTCTTTGCCCTCCTTATGGAGAAGAATCCCAAAGCCCTAGGTGGCAAACTACCAGGGGATGACTTCTACTATGAAGGCAACTAAGGTTTACGCTTGGACTTTATTCCTTGCTCTTTGGGGAGTTCTTTCACTTCTCATTGGCAATGATCTTTATCTGCCAGGGCCAATCACGACCCTGGCAGCTCTTTTACGCATCCTTTCTCAGAAGGAGAGCTATGTCTTTTTGGCCATGTCCACTCTACGTGTTCTTTTAGGCCTTGGCCTTGCTTTAGTCACTGGCATCCTTCTTGGCTTTATCACTGGTCTATCAGAGAGATTGCGTGTGCTTCTTATGCCCTTTTCTAGTCTTCTAAAGAGTGTGCCTATAGTCAGCTTTATTATGCTAGCCCTACTGTGGCTGGGCTCGGGAATCGTTCCTGTCTTTATCAGTTTTCTCATGTCCATGCCCCTGTTCTGGACGGCAACCCAGGAATCTGTCCTTCGTGCCGATGCAAAGCTTTTAGAAATGATGCAGGTCTTTCAGTTGAGTTTTATGAAAAAGCTGAAAGTCTTCTACTTTCCCTGGTCCAAAGGCTACATTAGTATGGCCCTTCAGCAAGCCATTGGACTTGCATGGAAAGCAGGAGTTGCAGCCGAGGTACTTAGTTTTTCCCCACTCTCTATTGGAAGAAAAATCTATGAAAGCAAGAGCTTTCTTGACACTTCAGATCTTTTTGCCTGGACTTTTCTGCTTCTTGTTCTCAGTTTTCTAATGGAAAGAATGGTAGCCCATGAAACTGCACGAGATTAGTTTTAAACATATCCTAAAGAACTTTAGTTTTGAAAGTCGAGCTAAGTCCATTGCCATCCTTGGCCCTTCAGGAGCGGGAAAAACAACCCTTCTTCGTATCCTCAGTGAACTGGAAGAAGTAGAGGGAGAGCTGGAAGCCCCTAGTCTCTCAGTGGCATTCCAGGAACCAAGGCTCATCCCTTGGCTCAGTGCCAGAGAGAATTTGGCGCTGGTTACGGGAGAGGAAGAGGTAGAAGAGTGGCTGGCTAAGGTGGGTCTTTTGGGGGATGGAGATAAACTTCCTTCTTCACTGTCAGGGGGAATGTGTCAGCGCCTTTCTCTTGCTAGGGCACTGGCTTTTCCCAGTGAGCTTCTTGTGCTGGATGAGCCTTTTCAAGGAATTGATCTGGGAAGAAAAGAAGAACTGAAGAAACTCATTGCTGAACGAGAGAGACTTCTTCTCATTACTCATGATGCAGAAGATGCACTGGATTTATGTGAAGAAATTATTTTGGTGGATGGTCCTCCTTTAGAAGTAGTGGCTGTTTATCAAAGTGATGAAGAAGGTATAAAAAGCAAAGTAGAAAACACCCTACGCAAACTTATTCACAAGGAGAACGAAAATGATTGTAACAACCACACCTTCAGTAGAGGGAAGAAAGATTAGAGAATATCACGGTATCGTCTTTGGTGAAGTCATCAGTGGTGTCAACATGCTAAAGGATATTGGGGCGGGTCTAAGAGATATATTTGGCGGTAGAAGCCAAGGCTATGAGGATGAACTTATTCGTGCTCGAGAGGAAGCAATCTCTGAAATGAGATCACGAGCAGCTGCCATTGGCGCAGATGCTGTCGTAGGTGTAGACATCGACTACGAAGTGCTGGGACAAGCTGGCAGTATGCTTATGGTCACTGCCTCGGGTACCGCAGTCAGTCTAGAATAGTGAGATGTAGGGAGGGAAGGCTTGGCCTTCCTTTTTGATTATAGAAGAACTTTTGTGGTATAAGAAGGCAAGGAGGTTTGTATGAAAAGAAAAATAATCGCCTTGCTGCTCCTATTCAGTATGCTTGGATTTGCAAGTTTTGGAGTAGACGCAAAGTCATGGCAAAAGCCTACTTATATCTATGGAGGAGGACTCAATGAAGACCAGATCCTCTCCATATCCAAAACCTTTGGAATTGATGAAGGAGCTGATGTTCTTTCCAGTCCCGTTACTGGAGAAGATTTAGTCAAATACATTGATGGTGAACCAACTGCCACAGAGGATATGATTTCTTCAACCTTGGTAACAAAAAAAGGAGAAGGAACAGGTGTACAGGTGGAGATTAAAACACCTTCTAACATTACTCTGGTTTCCAAGGAGCAGTACGCCAATGCGGCCATTACTGCTGGAGTCAGCGATGTAGAAATCTTCATCGCAGCACCTTATCCTGTAACAGGAGAAAGTGCCCTCAGTGGAGTCTATAAGGCATTTGACCTCAATGGTGAAGACCTAAAGAAAAGTGGAATGAAACTAGCTCAAGAAGAGCTTAGTGTAACGACAGAAATCACAGAAGAAGCCAAGGATAAGGAAGACTTCGATGAAGCAAAATTATCCCAGGCCATTCTGGATATGAAAAATGAAATTATTGCTGCCATTGAAAAAGAAGGCGGTATTACCCGTGAAGAGATTGCAAGAATCGTCAATGAAGCCCTTGCAAAAGTAAATCTTGACAAGGTGGTTACACAAGTTCATATCGACAAATTAATTGTCTACTTTGAGCAGTTTTCGAAAACCACCGATCTAGACTTTGACAAGATCAAGGAACAATTGAGTACCCTTGGCAAAGACCTAGCTCCAAAAATTAAAGACCTTGTAGAGGATGCCAAAGCCTCTGGTCTTTGGGACAGAATTGTAGACATCTTAGCCAAAATCTTTGAAGCTATTGCCAACATCTTTCGATAGAGGAGGAGTTTATGCGCTGGCAAGATAGAAGACAATCGTCAAATGTAGAAGACCGTAGAGGGAGACGCACGCCTATGGGAGGCGGTGGTTTACCCATTCCCCTAGGATTATTTCGTGGAAAAGCATTACTCGTCGTTCTGGTCATTATCGTGCTCCTTCGTCTTTTTGGAGGTGGCTCTCTTGGAGGCTTGATGGGAGGAGAGGAACAATCTGCTCCTGTCCAACAAAATGATGATTTAGCACGCTTTGTATCTGTGGTTTTAGCCGAGACAGAGGATGTATGGCATCAAGTCTTTAGGCAAGCTGGAGGTACCTATCGTGAACCGGGTATGGTCCTGTATTCAGGAGCAACCCAGTCAGGATGCGGTTATGCTACAGCAGGTACAGGTCCCTTCTACTGTCCAGCAGATGAGAAGATCTATTTGGATCTGAGTTTCTTTAATGAACTCCAGAACAAGTTTAAAGCTCCTGGAGATTACGCTATGGCCTATGTCATTGCTCATGAGGTAGGACATCATGTGCAAAAGCTCACAGGAGTTATCGACAAAATGGAAGAACTACGTGGTCGTCTCTCCACCACAGAGTACAATAAATACAATGTACGCATGGAACTACAAGCAGACTATCTTGCTGGCGTCTTTACAGCCCATATTCAGGAAAAAGGAATTCTTGATGTTGGCGATGTAGATGAGGCAATGAATGCAGCCAATCAGATTGGCGATGACCGTCTTCAAGAACTTACCCGAGGGGAAGTTGAGCCTGATCTCTTTACCCATGGTACCAGCGAACAACGTAAACGTTGGTTCATGAAGGGTTATGAGAGTGGTACACTCCGTGAAGGAGATACCTTTAGCATCCCCTACGAAGATCT
>CAMFGQ010000100.1 GCA_945950065.1 uncultured Clostridia bacterium | reverse complement strand
TGAGTGATGTTTTTCTTTTTCTAATAAACACTTGACTCCTCATAGCTAGTCTCCTTCTATGAGATGAACGAAGAGGTTTTGAAGGGAAAGATTTTCTAGGTCAAGATCAAGATCTTTTATTCTCTGTCTTTCCTCTTCGCTGAGTTCACCGTAATAGGAGCGAATCTCGCTGGAACCAAATGTTTCTGTGTTTAATAGGCTATGCTTGAGGGACAGCTCATCAAGAGTCTCTTTGCGTCCTCGCAGAGAGAATCCTTGTTGTAGGAGGGTAGGTACTTCTTCTTTGAGATAGACTTCTTTATCTCTTAAGATGATGGCCTCTTCAAAGAGAGTTGCCGCCTCATCAATAATGTGTGTACTAATGATAAAGGTCCGTCCACCTTTTTCAAATTCTTCCAACACTTTTTGATAGAAGTGATAACGGTTAGCTGCATCTAGCCCTAATGAAGGTTCATCAAAGAAAGTGTAGCGTGCCCCGCTAGCAAGACCCATGGTAAGGATAACCGATGTACGTTGTCCTCTTGAGAGTTTAAGAAAACTGTTTTTTGGATTAAGGGGGAAGAGCTTCAGTGCTTCTTCAAAAAGTTGTTCATTCCAGTTACTGTAGAGTTTTCTTCCGTAGTTAAAGAGGCCTTGACCTTGATGTCCACACCAAATCCATTTTCGGGAAGATAAGCTACTTGCGCAGTATTCTTAGGGTTTTCAACAAGCACTTCCTCGTCCAGAAAAATCTCCCCACTATCTTTAAGAAGATGTCCTGCAATCAGACGAAGTAGAGTTGTCTTTCCAACACCATTTCGCCCTAGGAGTCCATAGATTTTTTCGTCTTCCAAGGTAAGAGAGAGTTGGCGGAGGACTTCGTGCTTACCGAAAGATTTGTTTAGATTTCTTACTTCAATCATTGGTCTTCCTTCCTAATCTGTTCTAAAAGCTCGTCTTTGCTGATTTCTAATCGTCTTGCTTCTTCTAGAAGTTGGGGTAATTGGTGTTCATAAAACCTTTTCTGTCTTTTCTTCAAAATCAGTTTTCTTGCGCCTTTAGAGACAAACATGCCTAGACCCCTTTTTTTGTAGAGGATTCCCTCATCCACCAAGAGATTGAGTCCCTTTCTTGCCGTGGCTGGATTGATTTGATAAACCCTTGCAAACTCATTGGTGGAGGGGGCTTGGTCTTCTTCTTTCAGATCCCCGCGGAGGATATCTTGTTCGATCATTTCGGCGATCTGTTCATAGATGGTTAGATCTTCAGTAAATGCCATTGCTCCTCCCTTCGTTGGTTAGTTACTTATGTAACAAACTATATACCCTTAGAAAGATAAAGCATTTATTTTTCATTCTTCCATCTATTTCTTCTAGAAAGTTCAAAATTCCATTCACCAGATGCAAGGGGAGTGCTATACTTCAAGGGAAAGGATGAGAATGATGAAAGTACTTGTGAGTGCTTGTCTTCTTGGAGAAGCTTGCCGTTATGATGGAAAAAGTAAAAGCCAGGAGCTACCACGGGGAATGGAGTATTATCCCATTTGTCCTGAAGTAGAGGGTGGTCTATCCATACCGAGAGATCCTGCCGAGAAAGTAGGAGATGTAGTCATGACAAAGAAGGGTATGGATGTAACTGAGGCCTTTGTGAGAGGAGCCCAGGCTGCATTAGAACTTGCTCAAAAAGAAGGGATTAAGTATGCCCTCTTGAAAGAGAACTCACCTTCCTGTGGTGTTCATTGTATTTATGATGGAAGTTTTTCAGGTAGACTCCTGCCGGGAGCAGGAGTGACAACCGACCTTCTTCGGCAGGCGGGAGTGAAGGTCTTTAATGAAAAAGAAGGAGCAGAGCTTGAAAGAGAAAGTAGAGAAGCTGATAAAAAAGGATAAGGATAAAACCAAGACAACTGAGAACAACCGCCCCGTTTGGCTAAAGTTGGTTCTCTTTGGTGTGCTTTTTATCATCCAGATTGCTGTGCTTTTCTTCATTACAACCTATGTAAGGGATTCCTTAGGCTTTCTTTTGGTGCTGATTCCACTGATTGAGTTTTTGGTCTTTATCTACATTTTCAATAACATGTCCAATCCCATGTACAAAATGGCATGGCTACTTCTCATCATAGCCCTTCCAGTTTTTGGGATTCTCATCTATCTCTATGCGAACTTTGATTATCGCCAACGAAAGACCCGTAGGCGTTTTGCTAGCCTTTTTAATCGTTATTATCCACTCTATGAGAATTTGGTGGATGAGGAGATACAAAAGGAGTTAGCTCATGAGGTGGCACAAGTTGGACTGACCTCAGAGTATCTCCTGCGTTCTAGAAACTTCCCTGCCTATGCGGCACAAGGTGTGCAGTATCAGCCTGAAGGTATGATTCATTTTGAGGACATGTTGGTGGAGCTAGAGAAGGCAAAGAAGTTTATTTTCCTTGAGTATTTTATTTTGGTGGATGGTTATATGTGGCAAGCTATCCTTCAGATTTTAAAAGAAAAGGTGAAGGAGGGAGTTGAAGTTCGCCTTATGGTGGACGGAGCCATGGCCTTTGCTAACTTACCTGATGACTTTGAGAGGCAGATGGAGGGGTATGGGATTAACACCCGGATCTTTATGCCTCTTAAACCTATCTTCTCTCCCTATCAGAATCACCGCGATCATCGCAAAATCCTCATCATTGACGGTGAGATTGCCTATACAGGTGGACTGAACATTGCCGATGAATACATCAATCGCAAGGTGCGCTTTGGTTACTGGAAAGATTCGGCTGTTAAGATTCAAGGTGATGCAGTAGATAGCTTTACTCTGATGTTTCTTGAAGTGTGGAACATTTTGGAGGATGGTTATTTAGAAGAAAAATACTTAAGAGAAGAAAAAAGTGATCTTCCACGAGATGGGTATGTGATCCCCTATGATGATTCTCCCTATGATTATGAAGATACAGGCAAAGAGGTATATCTAGACATCATCCATCAAGCTAGAAAGTACATCCATGTGACCACACCTTATCTCATCATTGACTACGAAATGCAATCTGCCCTGAGCTATGCAGCAAAGAGTGGTATCGATGTAAAAATCGTTCTGCCACATATTCCTGATAAGCCTTGGGTTTTCTATACATCCCGAACCTTTTACAAGGAGCTCATTGAAGCAGGGGTAAAGATCTATGAGTTTGTTCCTGGTTTTCTCCATGCAAAAACCTTTGTTTCCGATGACATCAAAGCTGTTGTGGGAACCATTAACATGGATTATCGAAGTCTCTATCTCCACCTTGAATGCGGTGCTTATTTCTACCAAACCGATGTATCAAGGCAAGTAGAAGAAGACTTCCAAAACATACTGGAGGATTCAAAAGAGATTACAAAAGAAATCTATCAGGATTTCCCCTTCCATCAACGCGTTATTGGTAGGGTGATGCGACTTATCGCTCCTTTGCTCTAAATGAATACACTTCTCTTTTGGACAAAGAAGTTTGGCTTGGCTAGACTTAATAGATGAGGAGGAGATGCATTGAACAAACGAAAAATCTTAACTTCGGCCTTTCTACCTGGAATTATTGGTCTCATGGGAACCAGTCTCTATGTACTGGGGGATACCCTTATTGTTGGCCAAGCTCTTGGACGGGAAGGCCTTGCTAGTTTAAATTTATCTATTCCCATGATCAATGTGATGCATGGACTGGGACTGCTCCTTGGTTTTGGTGGAGCAACTGCCATGAGTCGTGCTCTTGGACGGGGTGAACCTGAACGTGCTAAGCAGTGGGCTGAAAAAACCCTGAGCTGGGCTGTTGTAGTAGGAGTAGGACTACTGCTCTTGCTGCAGCTATTCTTTACACCGCTCTTAACCTTACTCACTGGTGGTGGAGAGGCTTTAGCTGGAGCCCGGGAGTATCTGGGGATTTTACTATGGTTTAGCCTCTTTTATGTTCTTTTTCAGAGTTTTGTTGTGCTCCTACGAAATGATGGAGGAGCAAAACTAGCCATGATTGCACTACTACTCTGCAGTGGTCTCAATGTGACCTTAGATGCTCTCTTTGTCTTTGGCTTTAAATGGGGACTTTTTGGAGCAGGGCTTGCAACGGGTCTTGCCAGATTGCAGGTCTCTTGGTGGCTTCCTTGCATATGTGAAGGGCAAAGCTACTTAAGAAGATGAAGCCTCGCTTCCTACCTCCTTTTCGTCTTATGGGAAAGGGTATGGCAAGCTTTGTCATGGAAGTCAGTCAAGGTGTGGTCATCTTTGCCTTTAATGCAGCACTGCTCTCTCTTGTAGGTGAAGTAGGTGTATCCAGTTATGCAATCATTGCCAATCTTTCTCTCATGTTTACTGCAATCTTCTTGGGGCTTTCCCAGGGAGCCCAACCTCTTTTGGGTAAAGCTAAAGGAGCGGGGGATGAAAAGGAGTATGAAGGAATTCTTCGCTATTCACAACAAGTGAGTTGGGTTCTATCCCTCAGTGTTGTGGCAATCTGTATGCTCTTCCCAAGACTCCTTGCATCGGTGTTTATTTCTGGTGATCCTGAAGTCTTAGATATGACCTTGAATGGTCTTCGACTGTATAGTTTAGGCTTTCTTTTCCTAGGCTACAATCTGATCGGCTCCATTGCACTACAAAGTGCAGCACGGAGTACTGAGGCCTTTGTCTTTGCTCTGGCAAGGGGCATGATCATGCTCATTCTCTTTATGCTGGTTCTTAAGAATTTTCTTGGGGTCAGTGGTGTCTGGTTATCCTTCCTGGCCAGTGAGGCGGTAGGATTTATCTGGATGAAGCGTACTTTATACCGTGAGAGAAAGCTGGCATCATAAGGATAAGAGAGAAAAAGAAAAAGAAAAAGAAGATAAAGAAATAAGAAGGAAAAGAAATAAGAAAGAAAAGAAAAAAGCTGTTCTTTTTGGGGAACAGCTTTTTTCTATGCATTATGCTCTCTTGGAAAGGAAGAGAAGTTTAGCAACTTCTAAAACAACTAAGGGCACAAAGGAGAGAGCAAGTGCATAGAGATAGAGATTTGTTGGCAAAATCATCAGTCTAAATGCTGTATGGGCTGGTGTAAAGAGAACCAGCAGAATCAGCACAGTACTAATCGATGTAGCCAAGTTCAGTTTCGAGTTGGTGAAGAATCCAATGCTAAAGAGGGA
>CAMFGQ010000099.1 GCA_945950065.1 uncultured Clostridia bacterium | reverse complement strand
TGCTGATGCACCAGCTGCTGAAGAAGCTCCAGAAGCTGAAGAAGCACCAGAAGAAACAGAAGAATAATCTGAATCATCTGACAAAAGTGGACCTAGTCCACTTTTTTCTTTGCATAGGGTAAGGGATCGGCACTGCCGATCCCTTAAACCGTTTCACTTAATAGTTCATGAAGTTTTTCCAACTCTTCTTTGGTTAGACGAACTCCCTTACTCATCTTTCTCTTGTCCGGACTCCACTCCCGGATATCATACTTGGGTTCTAAATGATTAAAACTAACTAAGTTGAACTCCTTGGTCCAGCCACTTTCTGAGACACTGAGGACGCCACCTGGGCGAACAATTTCATAATGTATACTCACTGCAACCTCCTTTCATCCCTAGAATACGCATCTAGGTCTAAAAGAGGAAGTGCTATGATCAAGTATTCCTAGTTGTTACAGTCCCAGTAGAGTTGTACAGAGGAAGAAGTAACCAACCAGAGAGGTCGCATCCACGATGGTGGTAATCAGTGGACCTGCCATAATGGCCGGGTCCATTTTTAATTTGGCTGCAACCATGGGGAGCGTTGCACCAATAAACTTAGCCGTGATAACAGTTAGGATAAGAGATAGACTCACCGTCAAGGCAACAAGTGCATCTACTTTGCCAAAGATCATCAATCGTCCAAAGTTCACTACTGCTAGAATAACTGCAATAATAATAGAAGTTTGAAACTCTTTCCAGAGGACTTTAAAGAGATCACTAAACTCAATTTCACCCAGAGCAAGACCCCGAATGACCAGTGTTGATGCCTGACTTCCTGTGTTACCACCAGTATCCATAAGCATGGGAATAAAGCTGGTCAAAATCGCCATCTTTTCAAGAGCTGATTCGTAGTTTTGAATGATGCTTCCTGTAACTGTAGCAGAAATCATCAGGATGAGGAGCCAAGGGATCCTCTTCATGGCATGACCAAAAGCAGAGAGGTCCAAATACTCTTCTTCCGTAGGTGAGATAGCTGCCATCTTTTCAAAGTCTTCCGTATTCTCTTCCTGAATGATCTCCAAAATATCATCTACCGTGATGATACCGGTTAAGCGGTGCTCACTGTCAACAACAGGAAGAGCAAGATAACCGTATTTATTAAAGAGAGAAGCAACTTCTTCTTGGTCATCATCGGTATGAACAAAGACAACATCTGATTCCATGATGTCTTCTAAGACTTCATTATCATCAGAAATCACCAGTTTACGCAGAGAAATGATTCCCTCTAGATGGTTGGTGGAATCCGTAATATAGTTGGTATACACCGTCTCCCTATCTAGGCCTGTCTCTTTTATATGAGCCAAGGCCTCTCCCACCGTCATTTTTTTATGGAGTCTGACGAACTCAATGGTCATGATGCTACCGGCTGAATCTTCTGGATAGCCTAAGAACTGATTGATCATTTTCCGTTTTTCAGGCGTCGTTTTCTGAATTAATTTTTTTACGAGATTCGAGGGTAAGTCTTCCAAGGCATCAATCATGTCGTCAAAATAGAGATCTTCCAAGACCGTCGAAAGCTCTCCCTCGGTTATTCCTGTGGCGATTTCATTTTGGGTGGCTCGACTAAACTCAGCAAACACAAGGGCTGCCTTCTCTTTACTCAGTAGCCTAAACACCAAAAGCGTATCCACAGTATTCAGTTCATCTACGTACTCAGCAATATCTGCTTCATTGAGGAGTTCAAGCTCCTCCTTCAGACGCCAGTATTCTTTGTTGCGGATCATGTCCAATAGTTCTTGGTAGGTCATAGGGTCTCCTTCTCGTCACAGGGTAATGATTTATAGTTCCAAAGCAATCTCCATCATTTGCGTAAAGGTTTCTTGTCTTTCTTGGGAAGTAGTGACTTCACCTGTAGTTATCATATCAGATACTGTACAAATACATAGTGCCTGTACATCATTTTTCTTCGCTTGCGTTAGGAGTTCAGCTGCTTCCATTTCTACACCTAGAACACCATACTCTGCCCAGCGCATAATATCTTCGCCAGTGTCATCATAGAACATATCACTAGATAACAGTGGACCAACATGAACATTGACACCCATCTCTTTTGCTTTGTTGTAGGCATTGTAGGCAAGCTCAAAGCATGCTGTAGGGGCATAGGTATGTCCAAAGAAACGTCTTTCGACCATTTTGGAGTTGGTACATGCACTAATCCCAATGATAACATCTCTTAGTTTAACATTGCGACCAATTCCGCCACAGGAACCTACACGAACCAGTTTTTTACATCCATACTCATGGATCAGTTCATGAATGTAAATTCCCGCTGAAGGCATACCCATCCCTGTTCCTTGAACAGAAACGCGCTTTCCTTTATAGGTACCTGTAAACCCTAGCATGCCACGAACGGTGTTGTACTGTTTTACATCTTCCAAATAGGTTTCTGCAATGAACTTAGCACGTAGTGGATCTCCAGGTAGCAAAACAAATTCTGCTATATCACCCTTATTTGCCTCAATATGAAAATGACTCATCTTTCCTCCTTGTCATGAGCACCGACTCTAGGGGTGCTATGGTTTCTTTTAACATCTTTTGTCCGTCAAGATCGACTGTGTGATTGAACAAATAGTAAACGCCTTCTCCAAAGGGAAGGTCCTGCACTTCAAGGGTAGGATTGTGTCCGATATAGACCTCTTCCTCTCCTAGATCCACCCTAAAATAAATCATGGGTGCTTCTAGATAGAAAAAGATCTTCTTTCGAATCTCCTGGGCAGTAAAGCTGGTAAAGAACTTAAACCGTCTCCTTAGAGCCAAAAGGCCCATGACCAGACTGACCAGTTCCTTCTCTTCCACACGCTGTTTCCAGCGTATCATATTGATGATGTCCCCTGAGGCATAACTATTCTTATCCATGGTCTTACTACGCATAAATTCTGTACCGGAGTGAATAAAGGTATTCCCAAAGCTTAGAAGCTGAATGGAAAAACCTAAGGCCGTTCTTTTGCGTAGTACATCGAGATCTTCTCTTGTACTGAGGATCAGTTTATCGAGAAGAATGAGATTGTCATGGCAACTCATGTATCCCATGGTCTCCCAGGGTTGAGCTACCTTACCTCGGATCCCTTGTGAAAAACCAATGTCTCCAACAATCCCGGTCAAGACATGGTCTCTACCCAAAATGCTCCCTTGAACATAACCCTTTGAACTATCGTCATTCTTACCCCTAAGGCCATCACGATAACAGTCGTTAAATAGGGAGAAATCTTTATTGGATTGAAAACCATAACTTAACATGGTGCTAGGTGTCCAACCATTGCCCCAGGGTTCGCCATAGAGCAGGATATTGGGATAGAGCTTCCTTAACTCTTGACAGATTTCAAGAACCGTTTCCTGATCCATGAGCCCCCAAAGGTCGAAGCGGAAGCCATCTACCTTATACTCCTCCACCCAGTAGATCAGGCTGTCCAGAATAAGCTTTCGAACATAGTGCTTTTCTGTAGCCAATTCATTTCCCACTCCAGAGCCATTTAAGAAACGTTCACCCTCCATCCGATAATAGTATCCTGGAGCAAGTTGCTCAAAACTACTTTCTTTGGTGTAGTAGGTATGATTATAAACTACATCTAGCACAACGCCAAGACCCATACCATGTAGATGCATGATGGCTTCTTTGACCTCAGCAATGCCCTTTAGAGGATCCTGTGGCTCTACCAAATACCCTCTATGTAGCGCAAAATAATACTCTGGATCATATCCCCAATTGTATCCCTCTTCCCCTTCTAAACTCATAATGGGGGTGATGGGAAGCAGATGGACATGGGTGACCCCAAGGCTTGCCATGTAGTCTGTTCCTATGGGAAATCCTTTGAGGCGAAGACTTTCCGTTAAAGACTTAAATTTACCTGGATAGCGAAATTTTGCCTGGGGATCCACTGAAAAGTCCCTGAGGTGATGTTCATAGACCACCACATCCTTATAGGATAAGTGAGGTCTTCGGTGGGATCGAAAACCCACTGGATCTGCTTGTCTTGGATCAAGAAGGATTCCCCTTCTAGCTCCTTGGCTAACATAGAGCGTGTAGGGATCCACAACAAACTGACCTTGATGAACATAGCCATAGCCATAGCCAAAAAGATCTTCTTCCAATTCAAGCACAAAAAGATCTCCATGTTTCTCCATGGGATACTCCCTGTACTCTGAACCCTCCACATGAGGAAAGAGACGTAACACTAACTCTTCATGGGTCGAAAACACACGAAAAATCCATCTTCCTTCCTGGTAGTGGGCACCTAGTTTATTTGATTTGTTCGTAGAGTTGAACATATTGACCTGCTGACTCTTTCCAACTGGAATCTCGTTCCATTCCTTGCCTTACGATGTTCCACCACTTCTTTGGATCTTGATAGTGATAGACGGCATCTTTAATGGCAAAGAGGAGTTCATGGGCATTGTAATTTTCAAAAGCAAAGCCCATGCCCTCTCCTGTATAGCGGTTGTAGGGCTCTACCGTATCAGCAAGCCCTCCGGTTTTACGTACCACGGGAACACTACCATAACGCATGGCAATCAGTTGGCCTAAACCACAAGGCTCAAAACGCGAAGGCATAAGGAAGATGTCCGCGGAACCATAGATCTTTCGTGCCATGTTTTCATCGAAGCCCAAGAGGAGACGAACACGATCAGGATACCGCTGTTGCAATTCCTTTACCCTTTCTTCCAACTGAGCTTCACCGTTACCAAGAAGAACGAACTGAAGCTTTTGTTCCATGAGCTCATCAAAGATAAAAAGGAGTAAATCAAATCCTTTATTGTCCACAATACGTGTAATCATCCCCAACATGGGGATGCTCTCATCCACTTCAAGATTCAGTTCTTTTTGTAGATTGGTTTTATTCTCCAGGCGTCTCTCGGGAAAACTGGCATTATAGTTGACCCAGAGTTCTTTATCTGTAGCGGGATTATAGACCTCATAATCAATGCCATTGACAATGCCTGTCAGTTTATCGTGTCGATGCTGCAGAAGATTGTGTAATCCCTCCCCAAAATAAGGATAGGTAATCTCCCTAGCATAGGTTCGCGATACAGTGGTTACTGCGTGAGCATAGCGTATGCCTGCCTTCATAAAGTTCACTGAACCATAGTGTTCAAGCTT
>CAMFGQ010000098.1 GCA_945950065.1 uncultured Clostridia bacterium | reverse complement strand
AGTTGCTTGTACCACTCGGAAAATTGAACCAGTGCGGGTTCATAATTCACAAGAATCTCCATGTTCTTTCCATCAGCATAGAGTAGTTGTCGCGTGAGGCCATACTGATAGGCAAGATTCTCTTCGAGAAGTGGAGAAGAAAAGTCCTTCTCAGCTTGCTTCATACCCTGAAGGAAGTCATCAATGGAAATGCCTGCAACGGCCATGGGAAACAGACCAACAGGACTCATCACAGAGTAACGCCCCCCAATATCCTCAGGGACGACGAAGCTTTCATAGCCTTCTTGTTCTACTTGAGCACGAAGAGCACCGGATGTTGCATCTGTAGTGGCAATGATGTAAGCACCTGCACGCTCGCCATAGCGTTGTTGCAGCTCTCGTCGTAGAAAACGAAAAGCAAGGGCTGTCTCAATGGTACGTCCACTCTTACTGATGACATTGACATAGAAGGTTTTATCCTCTAGGTATTCCAGCAGTTCTTGTAACTTTGCAGCACTCATGTGATTTCCACAAAAGATGATCTCAGGCTCTTGAGCTTGGTATTCTTTGCGTAGGGCTTCAATCATCGCATGGGCACCCAAATAGGAGCCGCCTATTCCAGCCACTACTAACACATCAGCTTTACGCCTGATTTTGTCGGCTAGGGTTTTCATCTGCTGCAGTTCTTCTTCGGAGGTCTTGGAGGCAGCGTCCAACCAACCTAGAAACTCTGCTCCTGTTGAGGTTCTCGCCTCCATTTGACGATGAATCTCATCAACTCGTTTTTGATGCTCAGTTAATTGAGACAGTGAATACGGTAAGTTCTTCAGTTCTAGCATGGCATCCTCCCTTTGTTCTATTTCTTTCACTCCTTAGCTCTAGTTTAGCATAACTTTCCTAAAGTCGAAATTTCTTCTCAGCTATGCTATGATAAGACTAGAAAAAAGCAATAAAGGAGTTCCCGTGAAGCAACGAAAAAGTGGAATCTTATTGGCCTTGTCTTCCCTACCAGGAGAATTCGGTATTGGTGGTTTTGGACAAGAAGCCTATGAATTTGTAGATTTTTTATCCCGAAGCAAGCAATCATTGTGGCAAATTCTTCCCTTGGGTCCTATAGGGAAAGGCAATTCTCCCTATGGTGCTACGTCTTCCTATGCTGGAAATCCTCTTTACATTGATTTACGCCAGTTGGAGGTCATGGGCTTATTGACCCAAGAGGACTTAGCCTCTGCAAAAAGACCCCCAGGAAAAGTAAACTATGAGGAGCTACTGGAAAGCCGCTATGCATTATTGCGTAAAGCCTATAGCAATGTAGGCTTGTCAGTGGATTTTCTTTTAGCTGACTTTTGTAACCATCATGGCTGGATTCGAGATTATGCACTCTATGAGACCTTAAAAGGACTCTATCCAGATAAAGACTGGTGGGAGTGGCCAGAAAAGTATCGTCATCGTGATCCGAAAGCACTGGCTCAAATTGAAGAGGAACACAGGGATGAAATGAACTTCTGGATTTTCACCCAGTATTTTTTCTTTATGCAGTGGAAGGATCTAAAAAACTATGCAGCAAGTAAGAACGTATCTTTCTTCGGTGATTTGCCCTTCTATGTACCTGAAGATTCTGTAGAAGTTTGGGTGCGTCCTGATCTCTTCCTCCTAGGTGAGGATGGCAGGGTGGCTGGGACACCACCGGATTATTTTACAAGTGAAGGACAGCTCTGGGGTTTTCCTATCTACAATTGGGAAAAAATGGAAGAAGAAAAGTACAGTTGGTGGTTAGAACGCCTTCAGTACCAAAATTCCCTCTTCGACTACCTTAGACTTGACCACTTTAATGCCTTTGCTACCTATTGGTCCATTCCAAAGGGCAAATCCGCAAAGGAAGGCGAATTTATCAGAGGCCATGGTCCAGAGCTCTTTAAAGGTTTAGGAAAGTATTTTAGGAAGCCAAACTTTCTTGCGGAAGATCTAGGCAGCGAAAGTGAAGCTGGCGAAAAACTCCGCAAGCGATTTGGCATTCCAGGAATGCGCATCCTACAATTTGGTTTTATTTCAAAACAAGACTATCTCCATCTCCCCCATAACTATGAGGAAGACATCGTTGCTTATACAGGTACCCATGACAATGATACGATGATGGGATGGTATAACACCGCCCCTGGAGAAATAAAGCAAATGACCCATCTTTACCTTGGTAAGGATCATCCCCAGGCCATGGACTTTGTCCGTCTTCTTATGGCTAGTCATGCTGAAATCACTATGATCCCCGTACAAGATCTTTTGGGCTTAGACTCAGAGGCACGCATGAACATTCCAGGCACAGAAGAAGGCAATTGGACATGGAGACTTCCCTCCTTGAAGGATTTACAAGGGGTGGAAGATAATCTTAGAAAATTAACAACTGTCTTTAGGAGGACCTTTGAATCTATTTAGTACAGATGATTTCATCTTCAATTTGAAAAGTACTCTTCGAAGTAACTACGCCGTTCCCTTAGACCGGGCAAAGCAATACGAAATCTACAACTCTCTTGCAAAAGTCATCATGCGTCTCATCGCACCCTATTGGGAAAGTGACATTGATGCTCAATACGGACGAAATGCTTATTATCTATCCAGCGAATACCTTATGGGTAGAGTATTAAGTAATAACCTCACCAATTTGGGCATCTATGATCAAGTCAAGGAAAGCTTGGAAGAAATCGGCTTCGATTATAACGAGCTGGAAAACATCGAAATTGATGCAGGTTTAGGTAATGGTGGTTTAGGTCGACTAGCTGCCTGTTTTTTAGACTCTGCAGCTACCCATCGCTATCCACTACATGGCTATGGAATTCGCTATGAGTACGGTATTTTTAAGCAGGAATTTTACAACAACCAACAGATAGAAAAAGCAGACAACTGGCTTCGCTATGGAGATCCATGGTCCATCAGACGGGAAAGTGAAAAGAAGCTGGTCAACTTCTCTGATCAGCAGGTCTATGCTGTCCCCTATGACACACCTGTCATTGGCTATGACTCCAGAAGCATCAATACCCTACGTCTGTGGAGAAGTGAGCCTGTAGAGGCCTTTAATTTCCAGCTTTTCAACAATCAAGATTATGATCTTGCCTTAAGGGAGAAAAACAGAGCCGAAGACATTTCACGTGTCCTCTATCCCAATGACACCAGAAGAGAAGGAAAAATCCTTCGCCTGAAGCAACAATACTTCTTTACCTCTGCATCCATTCAGGACTTGGTGCATAAACATCTCCTTAAGCATGAATCTCTGGATAACTTCCATGAATACAATGCACTGCAGCTCAATGACACCCATCCCGCTGTGGCTGTGGCTGAGCTTGTGCGGTTATTTTCCGATGAGCACAAGATGGATCGCGTAAAGGCTCTCTCCATTGCCAAAAAGACCTTTAGCTACACCAACCACACGATTTTGAGTGAAGCCCTTGAAAAGTGGGAACAAAATCTCTATCAAGAAAAATTACCTCGGATTTTTGAAATCATTCAGTGGATTGATGAGCAGCGTAGACATGAACTGGAAGAGCGTGGTATCCCCGAGGGGCAGATCCACGGTACGGCCATTGTGAAGGACGGACAAATCCATATGTCCAATCTTGCTGTCTATGGCTCCACCTATGTCAATGGTGTTGCGCGCATCCACACAGAAATCCTAAAAGAGGTTGTGCTTCGCGATTGGTACCAAATCGATCCAGAGAAGTTCAAGAACATGACCAATGGAGTGACCCAAAGACGTTGGCTCCTCCTCTCTAATCCTGAACTATCTGCTCTTCTCACACGTCATCTAGGAAGTTCCCTCTGGATTAAGGACTTAGCCCAGTTGAAGCAACTGGAAGGAATTGAAAAAGACCCTTCCTTCCTACAAGAATTCAAAACCATTAAACGACTGAAAAAGAATCAGCTTGCAAAACTGATCATGGAGAAAGAAGGCATCCTACTGGATCCTAACTCCATCTTTGATATTCAAATCAAGCGCCTACACGAATACAAACGACAACTCCTGAATGCTTTCCATATTCTTGATCTCTACTACAGAATCAAGGAGGGAGAGCTACAGGACATGCCTGCACGAAGTTTTATTTTTGGAGCTAAATCTGCTCCCGGGTATCGAAGAGCAAAGGGTATCATTCAATTCATTCTTCAACTTGCAGATAAAGTCAATCACGATCCCGATATGGAAGGAAAACTTCGTGTGGTCTTTGTAACCAATTACAATGTGAGCTATGCAGAAAAACTCTTCCCTGCAGCGGACCTCAGTGAACAAATCTCTACGGCCGGTAAAGAAGCATCCGGTACCGGCAACATGAAATTCATGCTCAATGGAGCGGTTACTATTGGCACCATGGATGGGGCCAATGTAGAAATCGTCGAAGAAGCTGGAAGAGAAAACAACTTGATCTTTGGCCTAAGTACAGAAGAAGTTAGTGCTTTAACTGAATCCTATCGTCCACTGGATTACTACGAATCAGTCCCTGGACTTAAGCGCGTAGTGGATTCTTTGGTTGATGGAAGCTTTGACGACGGTGGCAGTGGTGTCTTTAGAGAAATCCATGACTCCCTACTCCATGGTCTAGGCTGGGAACAAGCTGATCAGTATTTTGTTTTGGCAGATTTTGAAAGTTATCGAGAGGCACAAGAAGAAGCAGCAAGACTCTTCCAAGATGAGGATCTCTTCGCTCAGATGTGCATTCGAAACCTCCTGCGTAGCAGTAAGTTTTCATCAGATCGTTCCATTGAAGACTATGTAAATGAAATTTGGCATGTTGAAAAAATTGATTAGAGGTTTCTATGAAAGCCGCCGATAAACTGACACAAGCCTATGACAATGCAAAAATTCTTCCCGTAGACGATAGTACGAAAATCGTGATTTTTAGTGATGCCCATCGGGGTGATGGTAGTTATACCGATGAATTCGCTCCCAATGAGAACATCTTTCTTCACGCGCTTCAGTACTACTATGATGAAGATTATCATGTCATTGAAAACGGTGACGGTGAGGACCTATGGCTCAATAAAGACTTCAAATATGTCTACTATGCCCATCCCGATGTCTATGAACTCCTTCGAAAATTCCATAAAAAGAATCGCTACCATATGATCTATGGAAACCATAACATCATCATGCGTAGCGAACAATTTACCAAGGATAATTTTTGGAGAGTCTATGACTTTAACATCGGTGAAGA
>CAMFGQ010000097.1 GCA_945950065.1 uncultured Clostridia bacterium | reverse complement strand
ACAATATCCTCAGCTGCTCGACTCTTCTCACGCCCTCTAGTATAGGGAACGATGCAGTAGGTGCAGAAGTTGTTGCATCCCTCCATAATGTTGACAAAGGTTGAGATCATGTTGCTGCGTATAGCAGGCATTCCCTCCAAAATCTCCTCTGAGTCCTCCAGAATCTCTACACTCTTCTCCCCTTCTAAGGCTTTTATGAGATAGAGGGGAAGCTTAGCATAATTGTGGGTACCAAAAACCATATCCACCTGCGGAAAACTCTGGCGGATTTTTTTGCGGATATGCTCTTGTTGTGCCATGCAACCACAGACACCAATCAGTGTACCTTTGGCTTTTAGATGCTTTAGGCGTCCTAAAAAACCGAAGACTTTCTGTTCGGCATTTTCTCGTATGGCACAGGTGTTGAGTAGAATCACTGAAGCATCCTTTTCATCAGGAGTTTCTTCATATCCCATACTCTCCAGGACACCAGCAATGCGCTCGCTATCATGATCGTTCATCTGACATCCAAAGGTATGGAGATGATAGGTGGGGTTTTTCCCCTGTTCTTTTCTATATTCTTCTGCTAGATGCTTTACTTTTTGAAGTGCATCTTGAATTTCTTTATTTTCTATAAACAGTACTTTCAAAGGTACCTCCTCATACTCAATAAGTATACCATATTCCGCCATAGCCACTATGAATCATATCTGTTATAATCCAAGGAGTTAAAAAGGAGTGTACATGACAGATTTACGAAAAGGATTATTGCTTTCAGCAAGCACATCTCTTATATTTGGCTTTAGCTTTCTCTTTACGAAGAGCATTACTGGAACAGTAAGCGTACTCAGTCTTCTTGGCTGGCGCTTTCTTTTAGCTTTCCTGAGTTTCTTTGTGATCAGCAAGGTTTTTTCTTTACCCATAAACATTGTTTTTAAAGAGAGCAAACCTCTCTTTATCATAGGATTTCTGGTTCCTATTCTCTATTTTTCATTTGAAAATTTAGGAATCAAATACACCTCCGCTTCAGAATCAGGCGTTATCATTAGTACCATTCCCATTCTGATTATGATCCTCTCTAGCCTGCTTTTAAAAGAGTATCCTAGAAAAAAACAAATGGTTGGGATTGTCCTGTCTACATTTGGAGTCATTCTTATGGTGCTCTCTAAAAGCGGACAGGCGGAGTTTTCTCTTTCAGGCTATTTGATGCTTTTTGGGGCGGTTGCTACCTATAGCTTCTATGCGATTTTGCAACGTAAACTGACAACATTTAATCCTTACGAAAAGACCTTTATGATGATGCTCTGTGGTGCGTTATTTTTCTTTCCACTTGCTTTGGGAGAAAGTCTGCTAGAAGGGAATCTTGAGGGATTTCTACTACTACCTCTTAGAAATCGTGATTTCTTGATTTCGCTTCTATACCTGTCTCTTCTCTCCAGCAACATTGCCTTTCTGATGAGTGCAACTTCCATTGGTCTGGTTGGACCCACAGTGGCTGCATCTTTTAGTGGACTTTCAACCTTAACCACAGTTGTGGCGGGTGTTCTGATTCTTGGTGAAGTCCTCTATCCCCTACAGTGGTTTGCTGCAGCACTAATCCTTATGGGGGTCTTCATCGCCAATAAACAATAATCCTACCCTGGATTGGGTATAAGTCAGAAAGTGAAAGGAGTCTAAGCATGATAATAAAACGACTTGATCGGGATAAAGCAGTGTATATGTTGATTGATGTTCAGGAGCGCTTGCTTCCTGTTATGGCTGAAAAAGAAGAGGTCATGAGGAACAATCGTATCCTCCTCCAGGGTACAGAGCTCTTAGGAGTGAAACGATTGATTTCTGAGCAGTATCCCAGAGGCCTGGGAAAAACCATTGAGGAGCTTGCAGAGCATTTCTCTGAAGAAGAACTACATGAAAAGATGAGTTTCTCACTGATGGATGACTTACGTGAAGAGATCCTACAGCTCATTGATCAGGGCAAGACCCAGTTTGTCATAGGGGGAATTGAAGCCCATGTCTGTGTCTATCAGACAGCAAGAGATCTTCTGGCCATGGGCATGCAAGTAGTCATTGCCAGTGATGCTGTCAGTTCAAGACAACAATCCCACAAGGAGGCAGCACTTGCTAATCTACGAAGCCTAGGTGCGGATGTTCTTCCTACAGAGACCATTCTCTTTGATCTGCAGCGCTATAGTGGCGTTGAGAACTTTAAAGAAATCTCTAACCTAGTTAAATAGTTAGGAGTCAAAGGTAAAAGACGCTTCTCGTAAAGAGAGGCGTCTTTTTCAAGAAGTTTTCTTATAAAACATCAGGGTCTTTCTTCTTTTTACGGATAAAGTATACCACCCCAGCAATCAGTGCCACAATGAGCAGAAGACCCAGTATTTTTCCTAGGGTCTCTCCTAGGCGGTAGGCGGTGCTCTTTCCTGCTACGGGCTCCGTGACTTCATCTCCAATGGATACGGAATCAATGATGGATTTCATGGTGGTCTTCATGGCAGGAGTTATGCCATCCACAAAAGAATGGAGATTAAAGTTATAGGCAGTATCCTCGTATAGTGTGTAGTATTGCAAGGTGGTAATTTGAATGTTTTGATATTGTCTGGGTTCTGTCTCCATGACCATAAAGGTCAGGTCCCCTTTTTCATAGAGCTCATAACCTTTATACACGGTGGATTGCAGATCCCCCTGTTTTTTGATTTCTTCAAAAAGCAGATCAAAGGTGGTTTTGGGCAATTTGTTAAACTTACCAACTTCTTTGAAGGATTCATCTTTCATAATGTTCACGACAATCTCATGCTCTTTATGAAGAGGGATTGCATTGAGATAAATATTGCTAGCAACATAATGGTCAAGAAGCGTGTCCACATTGAGCTGTAGCTCTTGGATGGAAGGATCCTGCAGATCACTTTCCCTAGAGATGACTACATACTCTTCGGGAAAAGAGATGGTCAGGTCAATCTCAGGTACTTTGTACTGCTTGTCTGCAGCAAAACTGGGTAAGGGAAGCAGAAGGCAAAGCAGAAGTAGGATGATGATTGATTATTTCATGATAATCACTTATTGAACCTTTCGTTTTCTATAGTTCCTATTCTATAACAGGATGCTAGGATCATAAAGACTTTTTTTATCTAGCAAAATAAGATCTAATTAGATGTAATTATGAAAATTTATTGAGAATTTATTCTGATTAGTTTGTTTATACTAATAAACTGAGGGTAAGTTATGACTAACGACGAAAGTTCTAAGGAGGAATTAAATGAAATTTGTATTACCTGAATTAAAATATGACTACAATGCACTTGAGCCTTATATTGATGAAGAAACAATGAAAATCCACCATACCAAGCATCATCAAGCTTATATTGATAATCTGAAAAAAGCAGTTGAAGGAACAAAATTCGCAGACATGGAAATCGAAGAGATCATTAAGAATCTACAGGATGTACCCTCTGATATTCAAGCTGCTGTTCGCAACAATGGTGGTGGACACTATAACCATGGTATTTTCTGGGAGATTATGGGACCTGAAGGAAAAGGTAAACCTGAAGGTGAACTCCTGAAAGCCATTGAAGAAACCTTTGAAAGTTTCGATAAATTCAAAGAAGAGTTTGAAAATGCAGGTAAAACACAGTTTGGTTCTGGTTGGGCATGGCTCGTTATCAAAGATGGTAAACTCAGTGTCATGAAGACAGCCAATCAAGACAATCCCCTATCTGATGGATACTTCCCCCTTATGGGAGCTGATGTTTGGGAGCATGCTTATTATCTGAAATACCAAAACCGTCGCCCTGAATACCTCAGCAACTGGTGGAATGTTGTGAACTGGGATGAGGTTGAGAAACGATACCAAGAAAATAAGTAAAGAATAGATTCGATTTAGATGTTGAAACGCCCCCATAAAGGGGCGTTTTTCCATTGTATCTAAGTATGGAACTAGCGATTCTCTTTTCCTCTTGCTTTGAGCATGTTCTCTAACAAACTCACATAAATCGGTGGGTTCTTCAGCATCTCAGCCACAAGATAGGCTGTAATGGCAACAAGTGACAAAGATAAAAGATGATAGAGACTTCCTGTCATCTCAGTCACCAAGATAATTGATAAGATAGGCGAACGGACAACGGCAGTAAGGAGTCCTGCCATCCCCAGAATCATAAAGTTACGCAGATAGATTTCTTCCAGTCCAAAGGGACCACCTAGATGAAGAAGCAGACTCCCAAAGAGGGCTCCTAAAACCAACATAGGAAGAAAGATTCCTCCCTGTGCACCACTTCCATAACAAAACCATGTAAAGATCATTTTTCCCAGGAGAAGAAACGCAAGGAGCTGTACATGTTGCTCCAGTTCAGGTAAGGCTTCCACCAGATGATGACCTCCCCCTAAGAGCGAAGGTGCCCCTAGGCCTACAAGAAGGGTTCCTAAAGTTGCGATAACTGGACGATAGTTTGCTGGAATCTTTATTTTCTTATACAGTTCTTGCCCATACAAAATTCCATGATTAAAAAGTACCCCAAGGAGTCCACATCCAATCCCCAAAAGAAGGACAAAGCCATAGTGTCGAAGAGGTAAGTATTCAGTAAGTCCAAAACGAAAAACTGGCTGTAGGCCAAAAATGTTCTTAGCAAAGAAATCTGCTGTAACCGATGCAACCAGGGAGGGAATCAAGAGAAATGCTGAGAATTTCTTATGCATCTCTTCCAGTGTAAAGAGCGTTCCAGCTAAAGGAGCATTAAAGGCAGCAGCAAGTCCAGCAGAAGCGCCTGCTGAGATTAGAATCTTCTCTTCTTCCTTTGATCTTTTAAAGAGTTTGGAGATCGCCTTCCCTGCAGCTCCCCCGATTTGTATGGAGGGTCCCTCTCTCCCAAGGGACATGCCGATCAGGTTAGCTGCTCCCCCACCTAGTATTTTTGAGACGAGAACAGTGTAGGGATTCATGTCCACTTTTCCCATGATTTCTGCTTGAATTTGAGGAATACCTGAACCTGAAGAAAGGGGTTCCTTCTTTAGGAGTCGACCAATCAACAAGGCTAGAATAAAGGCTAGAATGATCCATAGGATAAATTGATATCCCCTTAATGCATAGAGCACTTCCCGCAGAGCATCAAGCTTCATGAGAAGAAAGCGATAGACCAGGGTGAAAAATCCGGCAACTAGACCGACGATGATGCCATCGAAAATTAGTTTTTGATGTGAGTGAGCTTTGTTCATAGAGTCCTTTCCAAAAAAAAAGTGAGTTCCTAGAACTCACCCTTTCTTTATTG
>CAMFGQ010000096.1 GCA_945950065.1 uncultured Clostridia bacterium | reverse complement strand
CTGTTCAGGAGAAAGCCAGTGTTCCTGCTGAAGAAAAAACCATTGCAGTGGAACTACCAGATGAATTAAAACGTCAAGATACAACTGGCCTCACTGAAGAAGAAAAAGCTGCACAAGAAATGGAACGACTCAGAAAATTAAAAGAATTCTTTTCACAAGAAAACTCCGAGGAATAATCTCGGAGTTTTTTCTTTCTTCATTTCTTTCTTCGTTTCTTCCTTCATATCTCTAATCATAGAGTTCAGTTAAACCTTGATAAGTATCCAGAAAACAATCCACTAGTTTTTCAATCTCAATCTGACCTGAGCTTTGCTCCATGAGTTTTGAAAGTATACCTTCATCTTCCAGATAGACAACGCGCGTCACCACGTCGGTGTAGTCTGCTTCAGGGCCAAGAACTCCTTCCGTGGATAACAAATACTCAATGGGACCATGATGGTGATAGGCATAGGTCATTTTCCACTTGCCCACAGCTTTAATGATCTTGTATCCGGCTGCTTCAAGGGTTTCTTGTGCACTGCGGGTATAGGCGCGAATCAACCCACCTTTTCCCAGTTGAATGCCCCCATAGTAGCGTACACTGCATAGAAGGACTTGACGATAATCTTGGCCTTCTAAAACCTGTAGCATGGGGTATCCAGCAGTGAGACTAGGCTCACCATCATCATCAAAGTTACCTCTAGGCTGGGCTAAACCCAGAACATAGGCGGTACATATATGGGTTGCTTTTCTGTGTTCCTTCCAGAGCTCAGAAATAATCTCCTCAATTTCTTCTTCAGATTCAACGTGAAAGGCATAGCCAATAAACTTACTCTTCTTTTCAGTAAATTCTGTGATGGCATGGGTTTTAATGAGCTTCATAGAGAAATTCACCATATTCCTTTCTCTGACGAGGACTCACACGCGCAAGGACACGTGTTCCCTCTTCTAGATGCTCCTGTTCAAGGACATGGGTCTCCTCAAGGAAAGAAGACAAGGAGGCACCGTCTCGATAAGGAAAGAGAAAGCTTTCCATGACCCAATGACCAAAGAGTTCCTTTTTCAGAAGATCAATCATTTTGTCCATGTTTTCGCCAGTCTTAATGGAGATGGGAAGTCCGTGCATTTCGGAATTGGCTAGTCCTAAGTCCATTTTGTTCAGGAGATCAATGCGTGGAAGATCTCCACCCCCAACTTCAGCTAAAACACGGGTCGTGGCTTCCTCTTGTTCCTTGGCGTCTTCCTTTGAACCATCCAGTACATGGAGTAATAGATCGGCATAACTTACCTCTTCCAAGGTACTATGAAAGGCATCAATCAGTAAATGTGGTAATTTACGGACGAAACCTACAGTATCAATGAGGAAAAACTCCATTCCCTCTTCTAGTTTGATTTTGCGGACAAAGGTTTCTAATGAGGCAAAAAGCATATCCTCTACTTTTACTTGAGAACCTTCTGCTTCATAATGCTCAATGAACCAGTTCATCAGAGAGGATTTGCCTGCATTAGTATAACCAACCAAAGCAACTCTAGGGATGTCTGAAGCAATCCTTCGTTTACGCTGGGTCTTCAGTACATCTTTTTGTTCTTTAATGCGGCGAGAAAGCTCACTGATACGATCATCAATCTTTCGTCTGTCCATCTCCAACTTGGTTTCACCAGGTCCTCTGGTTCCAATGCCACCCCCCTGTTGCGAAAGGAATTTTCCAACCCCAACAAGATGAGTGCGATTATAGCGAAGTTGTGCAATCTCTACTTGATCCTTAGAGAGTCGACTGCGACTCCGCTGGGCAAAAATATCAAGAATCAGAGAGGTACGATCCATGATAGGAAAAGGTAAAATCTCTGCGAGATTATGAAGATGAGATCCACTGAGTTCATCATCCACTACTGCAAAATCAATGTCTGTCTCATCAGCCACAGCAATGATCTCCTGTACCTTACCCTTCCCAAAATAGGTACGTCCATCAATTTCATTTCTCTGCTGAATCATTTCTACCACAACTTCAGCTCCAGCAGCTTCCACAAGACCCTTTAACTCTTCTAAAGATTCCTCTGCTTTTTCTTTTTCTTCCAGTGCAAGGCCTAAAGCCAGAACACGCGGTTTATTCATAAGACTCCCTTTCTATCGCGCAGTCCAAAAATATATGATATAATACCTCTGTTAAGGAGGTACACATGCCTATAGTTCGAAAAAAGCGAAAACCAAAACGTCGTATTGTTTTGACCATTTTCAATATTCTTATTGTTACCCTTATTCTGTCCATCATGATTGGTGCCGGGGTTGTCTATTATATTGTACAGGATTCTATCAGTAAATTGCCAGAAATCGATCCTGAAAATGTTACCCTAGACCAAAACTCCGAAATTGTAGATACCAAAGGGAATCTACTCTCCAAAGTATATGGTGATGGACTCCGTACCGTTATTCCCTATGAAGACATGAGTAAAGACGCCATCAACGCCTTTATTGCAGTTGAAGATAAAACCTTCTGGGAACATCACGGTTTTAACTATGTTCGTATGCTTGGTGCGATTAAGGAAGCAGTTCTCAGTCAAGGTGATGTCAGTGGTACCTCAACCATTACCCAACAGCTGGCACGAAACCTTTTCCTAACCGAAACAAGACTGGACTACTCTCCTGTGCGAAAAATCCAAGAAGCCTACTATGCCATGATCATTGAAGATAAACTTCCCAAGGAAAAGATCCTTGAAACCTATCTGAATACGATCTTTTTAGGCTCATCTGCCAATGGAATTCAGGCAGCTGCTAACATTTACTTTAATAAAGATGCAAAGGATCTAGACTACATTGAAGGAGCTATGCTAGCTGCTCTACCTAGTGCTCCAACCAACTACTCTCCCATGATTCCAACAGAACGAGCAAATGTCGAAAGTGGAGACCATGTGCTTGGCGAGAGAGATAGTCAATTCGTCTATGTCTACAATCCCAACATTGAAGAGCGCTATAAATATGTACTGAGTCTGATGAAGGAGCAAAACTTCATTACAGAAGAACAGTACAACCAAGGTATTGCAACTGATCTGAAAGAAAAACTGAACCCTGGTAAATTCTACAACGAAAACATTTCAAACTTCTTTGTGGAAACCGTTCAAGAACAAGTTGTGGCAGACCTGATGAAGGAAAAAGAAATTTCTCGGGAACAAGCCTATAATCTCCTTCTTACAGGTGGTTATACCATTCATTCTACCCTAGAAGAAGAACAACAGGAATTCCTGCAACGCAAATACATGGAAGAAGGTTCCTTTGAATACTTTAACGGAGCACTTCACTCGACTCTAGTTCAGTTCCAAGAATACCATGACATCTATGCAGATGGTGTGACAGGTGATGACACATGGCAAGTCCTGATCAATAAAGGCTACTTCACTGAATCTGTTCTAGGTAATAGTTTCTCCGAAGGAAGCGAACATGCACTGATTGCAGATCTAAAACGTGCCCTAGCAAAAGAAGGATTTGCACCCATTCACCCATCCATAAGCTACATCAATCCAGAATTTAGTGATGGTCGTATTCTCCTTCCTAACGGAGACCTGATCTACGATTATAAGAACTCCTTCGACGAAGAGAAAAACTTCCTCCTGCCCCCTGATTATTTCACCCGCAGTGAGGATGGTGATGTACGCGTAGAGTATACAGGACTGGTTCAATTTGAAGAGTCAGCCGACGGCGGCTACATCTATGTGGGTCTAGGCGATATGTATCACTATGGTACCAACTCCCAAGACCGTGAATACAAGAACAACGGGGTCTATACTCTCCCCTATATTCTCCTCTTCGAGAATGGTTCCTTAACCATCCCTACTGAATATCTAGCCGTTTCTGGAAATGAACTGATCATCCGCAGATCTGCTTTTGATGATGGCATTGTTTCCATCAATGACTATGGCGAGCTAGTTGTTCAACGAAAATATGTTTACATGAACGACATGCCTGTGGTACAGCCTCAAAGTGCTGCAGCCATGATTGACCAATACACAGGACACCTTAAAGCTGTCTTCGGTGGTCGAGGTGTAACGGGAAGAAATCTCTTCAACCGAGCTACTTCCCCATCACAAACTGGATCATCCATTAAACCTCTTGCTGTTTATGGACCTGGAATTGATTCCCAAAGCTTTACCGCTGCAACAGTTGTAATTGACAAAGAGAGCTTTGAATTCAATCCCGGTAGCCAAGAACCATGGCCTGTTAACTTTGAAGACAGGTATAGAGGGAATATGTCGGCACGTGCTGCCCTTCGTATTTCACAAAATGTCCCCGCTGTAAAATTCGGCCAAATGGTTGGTTACGATCGCATGGCTGACTATCTTGAGAAAAACGGAATCACAACCTTAGTTCGTGAAGGTGCAAGCAATGACTTGAACCCCGCTGCCCTATCACTGGGGTCTCTAACCTATGGTGTCTCTCCTGTGGAAATGGCTTCTGCCTATGGAACCTTTGGAAACAAAGGATTCCACGTCAACTGGAAGTCCTATACCAAAGTAGTGGACAACCAAGGCAATGTCATTCTTGACAACGAAGAACCTGATGGTGAGAGAGTTTTCTCTGAGCAAGCCAACTATATTATGACGGATTTACTCAGTGATGTTGTTCAAAACTATGCTCAAGAAGCCATCATTGGATGGGGTCATCCAGTCATTGGTAAAACTGGAACCACCGGCTATCGTAAACAAAATACTGATGCTTGGTTCTGTGGTGTAACACCAAATATCTCCACCAGTATCTGGGTAGGAACTGACCGAAACATCTCCCTGACAGAAGGTTCATGGTATGTAGCGCAGTTCTGGGGAAGAATCATGCGCGACTACCACGCTGATTTAGAACCCTCTTCCTTCCCAGAGATGCCAGAAGGCGTTGAATGGAGAACTGTTGTTGAACGAAGTGGTAAACTACCTGCTGCAGGCTTCTCCTTCGGTCTACGAAGTGAACTCTTTATCGTAGGAACCGCTCCAACAGAAGTCGATGATTCCTACATCACCTTTACCGTATGTAAGAAATCTGGACTCACTCCTACAAAGTTCTGTAAAGAAACAGAAGAGCGCACCTTCTTCAAAATCCGCAATACCACCACTGGTAAGGATGAATACTTCGATGAGCAGGGCAATCTCTTTGACCCAACTGAGAAGTGTGAAGAGTGTGAAAAAGAAGAAAAAGAAAAGGAAAAAGAGAAGGACGAAGAGGATGGGGAAACTCCACCTGAATCCGACTCTGATCCCGTGGAAGTTCCACCAGCGAACCCAAC
>CAMFGQ010000095.1 GCA_945950065.1 uncultured Clostridia bacterium | reverse complement strand
GCCAATCTTATTGTTGCCAACATTCTTCCACCTATTCTTGTTAGAATGGTAGAAGATGCAGCAAGACTATTAGTGGATGAAGGAATCTTGATTCTTTCTGGTATTTTGGATAAGCGAGTAGATGAACTCCTTTTAGCCTATGGCAATGCCTTTGACCTGGTGGAGAAAAGAAGCCAAGGGGAATGGGTAGTATTGGTGTTAAGAAAACAATGAGACACTTATTTTTAGATCAGTTAGATGAAACAGGAATCATTGAAGATCCTGTAGACCTCCACCATCTTTCTAGAGTACTGCGTATGAAGGAAGGGGAGGAAGTCAGCCTTGCCTATGAAGGCAAGATCTATCATGGAACCCTAAAGCAAGTAGAAAAGAAGAGAGCACTCTTTGAAATAGGAGATGAAGTTCACATTAAACCCTATCCAAAGATCACCCTCTACCAAGGCCTTGCTAAGGGACAGAAGCTTGAGAGTGTCCTTCAGCACGGTACAGAGCTGGGGATCTCTTCCTTTGGACTTGTTCGCACTGATCATGCTGATGTTCCCAGTGTAGAGAAGAAGAAAGAACGCTATTTGCGTATTTTGAAAGATGCAGCAAAACAGTCTCAAGCTCCCAAAATACCTGAACTTCATTTTTATTCCTCCATTGAAGAACTTCCACTGGTTGAAAAGGAAATCTTTTTCTGTTATGAAAAAGAAGACAGTGAGAAGATCAGTGTGAAGGACTTTCAAGATGTGGCCATCCTGGTTGGACCTGAAGGTGGCTTTAGTGAAGAAGAAGCCCATTACCTGCAAAACAAAGCAAAAGCAGTCACCCTTGGACAACGCATCCTGCGTACCGAAACAGCAGGCCTTGTGGCTGCTAGTATTATATTAAGAGAATTTGGAGTACTTTGATGACCATAAAATTCGTCAACCTAGGTTGCAAAGTGAACTTACATGAAACGGAACAGCTACGTAAAGCCTGCTACGAGGCTGGGTTTAGCCTAGTAGAAGAAAACGAGAAGGCTGATTTAGTCGTCATCAATAGCTGCACCGTAACCCATATGAGTGATCGTAAAAGTAGACAGCAGATTTCCCGCGCTAAGCGAGACGGCTCAAAGGTAGTCGTCATGGGATGCTACGTAGACATCCACGAAGAGATTGATGCAGATCTACTGATTCCCAATGAAGAAAAGGATGAAGCCCTTGCAAAAATTCTTGAACTAGTTGCTCATGAAACCTGGAATCAAACTGGCTACACCTATGATAAGACCAGAGCCTTCTTAAAGGTTCAGGATGGTTGCAATCAATTCTGTAGCTATTGCATCATTCCCTACGCTCGAGGAAGAGCAAAGAGTTATCCCTATGAGCAGATTAAACAGGAAGTCGTTGAACTTCTAGAACATGGTTTTAAGGAAATTGTTCTAACAGGAATCAATCTCTCCAGTTTTGGGAAAGAATGGGATGAGAGTCTAGGACATCTTCTTACCGCGCTGAAGGAGGTAATAGGAGAAACCAGGCTTCGCCTAGGCTCTTTGGAGCCTCATGTGATTACGGAGGATTTTTTAAGAAGAACACAGGAAATTCCAGGCTTCTGTCCTCAGTTTCATCTTTCACTTCAATCGGGAAGTGAGACTGTCTTAAAGAGAATGAACAGGCATTACACTCCTGGGGAGTATAAGGAGAAAGTAGATCTGATACGAGAAGTCTATCCTCATGCAGCCATTACTACTGATGTGATTGTGGGCTTTCCTGAAGAAACGGAAGAAGAATTTAGAGAGACCTTGGCCTTCGTGGAGGAGATTGCCTTTAGTCATATGCATATCTTTAGCTATTCTCCTCGTCAGGGGACACCCGCTGCACGAAGAATTGATCTTCATCCAGAAGTAAAAAAGAGAAGGAATCGAGAACTCCATGATTTAGCAGCAAAACTGAAAGAAGAATATCTGGATGGATTTGTCGGAAAAGAAGTAGAAGTCCTCTTTGAGCAAGACTCCAGAGGGTTAACAAGAGAATACATTCAGGTCTTTAGTGAAGAAGAAAAACCAGAAAACACAATTGAAACTCTAGTTGTAAAAGAACGAAAGAAAGAAGAACTACGCGTATAGGAGGTAGTAATGGATTGTTTGTTTTGCAAAATTATTGAAGGTGTCATTCCCTCTGATAAGGTCTACGAAGATGAGCATGTCTATGGCTTTAAGGACATCAATCCCACAGCACCCACCCATTTACTCTTTATTCCCAAGGTCCACATGAAGAACCTTACAGAATCAGAAGGAAAAGAAGAAGCATTGCTTCATCTTTTTAAAGCCATCCGTTCTTATGTTCGTGAAGAAGGCTTGGATGAAGAGGGCTATCGTCTTGTGATTAATGCGGGTAAACTAGGTCAACAAACCGTAGATCACCTGCATGTACACCTGATTACAGGTCGCCAATTAACATGGCCAGCTGGTTAGAGATCTTTTCGATTCTTGAGGCACATGCTAACCCAATTGATGCTGTAGCAATGGAATACTATATGAAAGGACTTTTTCCTTTTCTTGGGATCAAAACACCCATGAGAAGAGCCTTAACAAAGGACTTTCTAAAAAAGAAAAGCAAAGAACCCCTAGACTGGGACTTTGTTGATTTTTGCTGGAATCAAGACTACCGGGAAGCACAGTATCTAGCCATGGATTATCTTTTAAGGAAGAAGAAAGAGCTCGACTTTGAGGACATTCCAAAGATCAAAGAACTCATCCTAGAGAAATCGTGGTGGGATAGCAGTGATGTTCTGGATAAGCTCATCGCTGAAATTGAACAAAAAGATCAGTGCGTTAGGGATCTGATGCTCTTATGGAGTAAGGATGAGAATATCTGGCTAAGAAGAATTTCCATCATTTTTCAGCGACATAGAAAAGAGAAAACAGATCTAAAGCTATTAGCTAAAGTCATTGAGAACAATCTTGGACCCCAGGATTTCTTTATTGAAAAAGCCATTGGCTGGGCTCTTCGGGATTATAGCAAAACGGATCCTCTGTGGGTGCGAGACTTTATCCAGTTGCATAAGCCACATTTATCAGCCTTGAGCATTCGTGAAGCAAGTAAGTATTTCTAATCTCTATAGTATGGGAGAAGTCAGAGAACTTCTCCTTATTTTATTGTGTAAATTACTCAAGGCCTTGATTGATAGTAAAGTAACGCTGTGATACAATTAAAATAAAGTAATACATATCTTCTTGAATGAAGGTTTGCATCGGGAGCAACTTCTCTAGTCCGTATTTTAAGAGATTGGGCAAACTTACTCGTTTAGACAAGGTAAAGCTCCCTTCTAACAGCACTAGATGTCTCCATTGCATATTCCATCAGAAACCCTGTGAACCCGATTCTATGCTTATCAATAGGTGGCTCTTCTCGACAGAACAGTTGTGAACACTTATGTCTTTACTCTTTTTTATTTCCTGCATTACCTACTGGATGCTGATCATACTTTAGATTTTACCCTCTTAGCATTCCTTGAACGACTGCTTACTCTTTCTGAAACGAATTGATTGTGAGGTAATAAAATGGCTTGGATTGAACTTGAAAATATCACCATGCGTTATGATTTGGAGGAGGTCTTAAAGGACTTCTCCTTAGAGGTAGGAGAGAAGGAACTGATCGCCATTACAGGTCCAAGTGGTTCAGGTAAAAGTACCATCCTTAACATTCTGGGCCTACTTCTTGAGCCTACCAAAGGAAGAAAGATGCATTTTGGGGAGGAGAACATCAAGGTCAATAGCAGTAAAGCACTTTGGGTTCTTCGCTATGGAATTTGATATCTTTTCCAGAACTATGCCTTGATTGATGACGAAACGGTCCTGAATAACATGAACTATGCCGTTAAGTTTTCTGTTTCAAAGAACAAGAGAAAAGAAATCTTAGATGCTCTGGATGCAGTTGGGCTTGCCCACTTGAAAGACCGTAAGGTCTATACCCTCAGCGGTGGTGAGCAGCAGCGACTGGCCATAGCACGACTACTTGTCAAACCATGCAAGGTCATTCTCGCCGATGAACCCACAGGGAATCTTGACGATGATAACCAACAGGTGGTGATGGATCTTTTCGGAAAACTGATTGATGCAGGAAAATCTGTGGTTGTGGTTACCCATGCAACCAGTATTCTCCCTCAATTCGATCGTGTGATTCACTTGGAAGGATTTTGATAAGACACAGAACTTACCCGATATAAAGTAGCAACCTAGCTGGAGCAGAGCAATGGATAGATACATTGATCCTCTGTCATCCTGTTATGAATAGAGAGGTATACCGTGAAAAAGCTCTATTATATAATACTCTTTAGCTTTAATCATGATCTTTCAGCCCTTAACGACTTATATTGCAAACGAGACTCATAGGGACTATTACACCCCTTATCTCTATGATGAGAGGGATACATACCGCATCATCAATGTCCCTTATATTGAAGATGCCAAAAAAGAAGAAGTTTACGACAGACTACAAGAGCTTGCCTTAGAACGTAAGCTCACAGTGGCTTTACATAGTTTTGATTATCGAGAGACCTTAAAGAAGAAATTTAATGATGATGCATTTTTATGATTTATGCAACAGGAGTGCCTTCTCGCCTTGAGGGGCTTCCCTTTTCTCAGCAACCTGCTTTAGAGGACTTCCATCAGAAGGGCAAGGTTTACTCTTCTTCTGAAGACGCTGTAGAGTCAAAACTAAAAGCTCCTAAGAAAAACTTTGATTTTTATCTGAGTAATTTTAGTACCTATAGAGGTTCTCTCCAAAATGGTACCTTTTCGATTATGGACTCTAGTAAAGAGCAGATCGATGCCTTTATAACGGAACTAGAAAAAAGAACTGGAGTGGATTTTAGTAAAGAAGCCCGCTATTAGTAACCACCTAAACCCGGTGCGAAATTACTAGGACATGGTCTTGAGGAGATGAAGGTATTGTACAGGGGAGGAAGAGTTCTGAGCATTGGTCTTGTTGGCCTCGCCATGCTTCTATACTATCTGCAAGGTAAAAAGCGTTGGTCTGTTCAGCGACTATTTGGTTACTCTTTGGTAGAACTTTTTATGTCGCTTTTAGTCGTGATGATCCTGCCAAGTCTTGTTGTTTCTGTCCTTACCTTTCTTCCTTTGGCGCTCTTATCCGATCTACGTCCTGAGTACTTTCCTGCTTTAGTTGGCGCTTACCTTCCACTTATTGCGCTCTTTCTTCTTTATCAGGTACTTGTTGTCTTGGTGATGATTTTGAATCAAGCCAATGCATCTCCTCTAAAAACTCTGCATGAAAAGAAGAATCCCAGAGCATTACTCGGGTTTGGTTTTGCCTTTAAGATTCTCACCTTCATTTTGATTTTTCCAGTTCTTTCCGTGAACCTTTTAAAAATGGGAAATGCAGTAAACTACTACAAGGACA
>CAMFGQ010000094.1 GCA_945950065.1 uncultured Clostridia bacterium | reverse complement strand
CTACAAAAATTATCCTCAGTCTCGTGCTGAGTATTCTGGTTTTAGTCCTATCGGCTACACTGGGTACGGTAAAACTCAGTGTGCTTGATTTGCCTAAAATCATCTCTCACAAGCTTTTTCAATCACCCTTACCCCAGAGCATTAGTGAACTAGAAGCGGATATCCTCTGGAAAATCCGTTTTCCGCGAAGCATTGCTTCCTTTCTTGTAGGAGGGGCATTGGCTGTTACGGGTACCATTATGCAATCTGTACTCCGTAATCCCTTAGCCTCCTCCTATACACTGGGGGTATCCTCAGGAGCCTCCTTGGGAGCGGCACTGCTGATGATCTTTGGTATCCAGCTTCCACTACTGGGTTATTTTAGTTTACCTGTCATGGGGTTTCTTTTCGGATTGTTAACTGTATTGGTTGCTCTAACCATTGCAACGCGGCTGGACCATTCCCTCCAAAATCAAACCGTCATTCTGGTAGGTATGGTGCTGTCACTTTTTGTTAGCTCCATCCTCACTCTGCTGATCTCTCTCTATCGCACCCATGTACAGCGCATTCTCTTTTGGCAACTGGGAAGCTTTTCAGGTATTCAGTGGAGAGAAGTGGGAGTTTTAGCACTAGTTATCTTCCCAGTCCTGCTTTATCTCATGCGCTATACCTTAGAAATGGACATTATGAGTTTTGGAGAAGAGCATGCAGAATCAGTAGGAATAGAGCTCAAGAAAATGAAATTCCTGCTAATCAGTTTAGCTGCCTTTCTCACAGGAACAGCAGTTAGTTTTGTCGGGGTCATTGGATTCATTGATCTGATCTCTCCCCATGTGGTGAGAAAGCTCTTTGGATCCTCTCATCGCTATGTCCTGCCCTTGTCCTTTATCTTCGGTGGCATCGTTATGGCATTGTGTGATGTGGTTTCACGCATGCTCATTAGTCCATCGGAACTACCCATTGGAGCAGTCACAGCACTCATCGGTGCACCCTTCTTTACCTGGGTCTTCTTTACAAAACGAGGTATTCATCGTGCTTAAAGTAGAACATCTATCGGCTGGATACAATGGACGCTTTGTTGTTCAAGATATTAACTTTACTCTAGAGAGAGGGGAGAGTTTAGCCATTATTGGCCCTAATAGCTGTGGCAAGACTACCCTGCTACGTGCCATAGCAGGTCTTTTGCCCTATGAAGGAAATATCTTTGTCGACAATATGCCCCTAAAAGACATGAAGCGAAAAGAAATCGCTGCACGCATCGCCATGATGAGCCAATTGTCCACCATCAGTTTTCCTTTTAGTATAGAAGAAACCGTTATGATGGGACGCTATCTTTCCATTCGTGACAACTTTTTTGGTAAACCTCAGAAGAAAGATTATGACCATGTTGAAGAGGTCATGGCGAAGCTCAATCTGCTAGAAATCAGAAAGAAAACATTGAACCAATTGTCTGGAGGACAAATCCAGCGGGTATTCCTTGCCCATACCATGGTTCAGGAACCTAAGATCATTCTTCTAGATGAGCCCACCAATCATATGGATATGCACTATCAATTGGATATGGTAGGACAGATTAAAAAGTGGGCTTCAAAAGAAGACCATGTTGCCATAGGTGTTTTCCATGATATCAACCTGGCTATGGAGCTTACGGACAATCTTCTCTTTATGAAAGAGGGGAAATTAATCGGTTTTGGTAAGGCAAAGGATCTGATTACGCCTGCTTTTCTTAAATCCATCTATGGTCTTGATGTGGTGGAGTTTATGATAGAATCCTATGGACGTTGGTTGGAGTTTGAGGGGAAAAAGTGAGAATCACACTGGGATAGACTAAAATCAAGGTAGATTTTCAGAATATAAAAATCCTCTAAAGCATTGAAAAATAAAGATTAAAAGCCCTTTTGAATCTAAGAGATATCAAGGGGGCTTATTTAGTTGGCACTTTCTTATATAATTATTCAACTAAATATGGGATTAAGCTTGACACCGAACATACGTTCTGATATCTTATATATAGAACAAATGTTTGGGAGGTCAATATGAAAATCATCAATCCTTATAAATTCATCAGTCGAATCCTTGTACTTTTACTTCTCATTGGTGCTGTTTATGTTTATATGCCTAGGGAAGAGGCCATTGTTACACTTCCCGAACCAATGAGCACTGCCACCATTACCATCGCAACGGGAGATACACTGTGGACCTTAGCAGAAAAAATGTCTCCAGAGAACCCACGTGAACTGATTTATACCATTAAGCAAATAAATGGACTTCGAGATGATCTTATCTATCCAGGTCAACGTTTACAGGTACCTGTTGATAATTTGAATTTAACTGCACATGAATAGAGAGCTTTAAAAGCTCTCTATTTGGCATCTGGATCCAATTCAAAGTTCATGATGATGTCTTCTTTTACATTCTTTCGTGGTGCAGCATAGAGCTGGGTTGTAGTGACATTGTCATGATCCATAAGCTGCTGCACATCATAGATACTAAAGCCCCGTTCAATCAGTGTACTGGCTGCTGTAGCGCGAAGCTTATGAGGGCTGTAGCCCTGGGAACGTGTCGTCTTCATAGCAAGTGCTGTATACTTCTTTACCAGGTCCCGAATGGCCCTTTGGGTAATCCTACGTCCCTGCAGAGACAGGAACAGGGCATCATCCAGTGCTTCACCACGCTCTAGCTGAAGATACTCTTCCAGGGCTTTTTCAGTGGTTTCATTGAGTGGTAGTGTTGAAGCTTTATCTCGCTTACGGTAGACGGTAAACTCTTTACGACCGAAATGAAAACTAGAGAGATCTAGATTAGCAAGCTCACGCAGGCGAAGGCCATAGGTAATAAAGAAAAGGAGTATAGCACGATCACGGTAGCGTGTTTTTTCCCAGTAGATGCGCTCTCGATCACTAAGACCTTCACCAGTCTCCACAATATGCAGTAAATCCAGTATTTCGTCTTCATGGAGTCTCTTGATGGCATCTGGTTGTGGTTTAGGCATACGTATGGGGTTTAATCCACCACTTAAATCTTCACTCAGTTGTTCATTACGATATAGGAAGCGAAAGAGAGAGGAGAGACTGGAGCGTTTACGAGCAAGACTGGTGTTGTTATTCTCGAAAACATGCATCTGACCATCAATTTCTTTATAATAACGCCTACAATAGTCTCCGATAAATTCATTTAAATCCCGAGCACGTAGCTGATTGAGCTCTTCTAAAGTCAGATCTTTCATCTTCTCAGCCTTTGAGAAACGGGTCTCTGTTAGAAGGTAAGTAAAGAAAAACTCAAGGTCACCAGCATAGGCTAAGGCTGTAGCAGGGGAGACACTACCTCGTAGGAAAATAAAGTAATCACGCATAAAAAGAGGCATACGAAGCTCAATGTCCTTTAGAGACTTCTGCATCTCAATTTCTTCACGAAGCAGTTGTTCTGGTTTACCACTTTTTGTGTTAATCCGATAATCCACGTAAACCTCCTTCCAGATTCATCATGCTCACTGTATCAGGACGATCTTTTAAGAGCATCCCATAGAGCAGATGGAGTCGCTCAGGTTGAAAGAGGAGCTTCTCATCAAAGTATTCCTCAAGGATACAACTCACTTCAAAACCTAAGCTTTCAAAACTATAGCGTAGCAGTTTAGGGTGAGTACACCGACTGGCACCTTTGTCATAACATGTATCACAGTTTCTGCAGCTACCAGCTACAAGACTCAGGCCATCCAGTTCAGCTTCATAACTGAGAAGAAGTGGATCAATTAAATCACGCCAGTAAAAGTATTCATCTAGTTTACCTGGGGGTTGATGACTAACTAGGAGTACATAGGGATAGGGTCTGAGGAAAGCTGCCATACTGAAGTTGTGATGGGGGCAAGCAAAGTGCATGTTGTAGTGATGACAGGACTCACAGTATTCGATGACTTTGTCGGGCCTAAAACAGGTATCCATCAAGGCATCACGGTTCACAAGTCGTAATTTCATGAAAACTCCTCCAATACTTCCCAAAATATACATTTAAGGAATAGTTGACTTAACTATATCAGGAGAAGCTAGATCTGTCAACTTCTCCTCTTATTCATTCCTTCAGTTATTAGTTAGTTATCAATGAGATGGATTAGATAGATTTTAGCTCCTTCAGTACTCTGTAGCAAAATGATCCGTTCCATGAGTCCCTGTCTGTATTGTTGTTTGATAAATGCCTTACACTGTGGTCCCAGATCGATCCCCAATAAGTCCTCAAGTTCTTTACGATTGCCTTCCGCCGTTACACCCTTGGTACCATGTGCCTTTGAAAGATCGCTAATCAGTTGATGACGCTCTTCGTCTCCTAGGTCTATCCAGAAGCTTTTTTCTGAGAAGTCTCCTACAGCGTTATATTGGAGGTATAAGTCAAAATTCTCTGGACCTCTAGGAATATTGCTGGACGTTACAAGCTGACCAGGAATTGCTTCAAGTGGTCGTTGTAAATCAAGATTCCATTTTTTATTGTATTCATCATAGAGTTCAACTTGTGTGCATCCCATCATAAGGATAACCACCAAGAACAAACAGATCCATTTCATGACTTCCTCCTAAAATCAGTCTAGCAGAAGGAAAATCAGCCTGACAAGTCTTTGGATAGTTGAAACCTATTAGGAATCTCCCCCATTTGACGAAAAATGATTATCTATATTGTAACATATTTCGGTGAACTTTGTTATAGTAAAGGATGGATACTCTGAACTTTTATATATAATCAATATTTAGTGGTTATTATAGATAATTAGCACTATAAAAGGTGAACTGTGCAAATGCAACTAGTTCACCTCCATTGCTTCAAATGTTCGCTTTCATTTGATTTTAGAGACTTCCTACTCTTTTTGGATTAAAAACTACTTTCCAGAATAAATGTTATGTTTTCTTCATAACTCGTTTTTCCCATCGCTCTAGAAGCTCTTTTTCTCTTCCGTTTTGCTTGCCATGATAAAAACTACTGCCCCGTAAGGCTTCAGGGAGATAATCCTGAACAACCCAGGTTGTCTCTTCATCATGGGGATAGAGGTAATTCGCTTCAATCTTTCCAAGCTTCTTCTTGGTTGCATCCTGTAGATGTAAAGGTACTCCTTGAGGACCTTGCTCCCGGACAGCACGATAGGCCTCTCCAATGGCAAGATAAGCGGTATTGCTCTTATCTGCCAAAGCGAGATAGATGGTTGTCTCACTAAGAGGAATTCTTGCTTCAGGCATTCCAATTTTGTGGATCACATCAAAACAAGCATTAGCTAGGACCAAAGCTTGAGGATCGGCCAACCCAATATCCTCTGCAGCAAGAATGACTAGTCTCCTTGCGATGAATTTGGGATCTTCACCAGAAAGAAGCATCTGTGCAAGATAGTAGACTGCAGCTTGAGGATCAGATCCACGAACGCTCTTGATAAAGGCAGAGATCACATCATAGTGATAGTC
>CAMFGQ010000093.1 GCA_945950065.1 uncultured Clostridia bacterium | reverse complement strand
AAGCCCACAGTGGATATGTTCTCACAAAGAGAATTTCTGATAAAAATATTTTGGTGATAAATTGCAATAACGAATTGAACTAATTTTCATGCCTAACAGATCTTGCACTGTATTATGATTGATTTGTCATGGGAAGGGTGGAGATTTTCATCGAAAATACTACCCGACCTTGACAACCTTTAGCATCGTATACTCTAAGTTGGCCTTTCGGCATTCTCTGCCGTAAAGGCCTACATGAAAAATCGATGACTTCTGCTATGATGCATTGATTGCATCCAGTTCGTCCTCAAAGAGCTCCTCTGGTGTATTGGTTCCAAGGATCTTTCTGGGTAATGAGTTCATCCATTCCTCTATGAAGGAAATGTCTTCATCAGCATAGTCATTTATGCTTTTCCTTTTTGGGATGAAGCGACGTATCAGCCCATTGTGCCTTTCGTTGGTCCCTCGCTCAAATGAAGAGTAGGGATGGGTGAAATAAACCTTTGTAGAGCTTATAGACTCCAGTTCATGTAGCTCTGAGAACACTGATCCATTATCGGAGGTTATGGTCTTAAATACTTTGCTGAACCTGTCACCGAAAAATGATTGTATCTTCTTGAACTCGTTGGATACAGCATCGGCTGATTTTGATGAAATCCTTCGTATAATGGCGTTTCGGGTCTGTCTTTCAACTATGGTCAGCAATACTTCTTCACCCTTGGACTTTTTACCTATTACAGTGTCTATCTCCCAGTGCCCGAATTCCTTGCGCAAATCAACGGACTTTGGCCGTAGTTCTATACTGTTGCCAAGTTTCCTCTTATTCTTGCGAGTGCGTTTTGATTTAGTGTTGTACTGAAGTTTAAGAGGTAAGTCAGAGTTCTTAACGCTCATAAGTCCAAGGTCAATGTAATTATACAGGGTCTTGGTGCATACCATTTCAGAACGTTTGAACTTTCCGGATTTCAGAGCACGACCAACGCATGTGTCAGGAGACCACTTGCCTTCTTTAATCATTTAGTGGCATAGTCTATGAATGCGCTGCATTCAAGCCTTTTAAAGGGCTTACAGGAGTTCTTGCGATTGTTGTCATAGACTGCTTTGCCTGTGGAAGCCAGGTATACATCAACTTTCTTTTTGGCAACTATTTGTGTAGTGGTACCCTTTCTGATTTCATTTAGAATGGTGTTTTGTGCCCTGCCAAGCTGTTTTGCTATCTTGTAGGGGGTAAAGCCATCTCGAAGTCGGAGTTGAATAAACATTCGCTCCTCGTAGTTTAGGTGTTTGTTTTTCCTCGAATCAGTGGTATTATTAGGGTAGTCCATAGTGATTATCCTCCGTGTCAGATTTTTTGTCGTGATTAAATCATAACACAGATAGTCATCTATGGGCTTTTTATATTAGTTCAATTTCATTTTACAATGAGTCAACTTAAAAAAGCTGAAAATCAAGTACCAAAGTCTTTTTGGGAAACTTATTCTGCATTTGCTAATACAGACGGAGGTATTGTAATTTTTGGAATTGATGAAAAGAGCAAAAAGAGGATCAGTTAGTAGGCTTTGAGTGCAAATGTACTAATCAAAAGATCGACCGAAGAACCCTAGAGAGCCTTATGTCTAAGACAGCAAAGCTGGAACCAGACTGCTTAGGATTCTTTTCAAAAGCGTGCTATGTGAAAGGATTGAATCCTGATCATCTGTACTACACAGTAGATGACATATACAAATAATAAATAAAGTGTGTCCTAATAAAGTTTATCGTAAAAAAGTTTATCGTAAAAAAGTTATGTAGACGTTGTGCTTGCCAAGAGCGTGCATACAGAGATAACTTCGGATCTACATTAGTACTGAGAGAATCCTAAAAAGTCAATGCACTCTTCTCTTGCGATGGGGAATACTATAATTAGAGCAAGTTGTTGATGTAATTGGAGGAAAATGAGTTTTAGGTCCTTCAGAGGATAACAAGAAAATATTGTATGGATTCTAAAGTCCTCATCTCACTCTATCGGATAAGTCTTGATTCATCCAGGACTATGCTACTCTTATGGTAGTATGGATTCAACAACCTAAAGTTGTGTAGCTAGTCAGATATCTCATTAAGATCAAGGAGCAGAATCCTTTCTTCTGGGTATAATGGACTGTAATGAAGAAATGAGATGAAGTGTTTTAGATTTGTTTTCTTGTTAGGTTTACGATATGGTACGTTCAAGGGATAAGGGTTACTATGAATATCATCTATAACAAACTGAAAGAAGTGTTAATAGCTGTGGGGCCAATTATGCTTATTGTTACGCTCCTCCATTTGTTTTTCATCCCGCTCCAGGGTGTTATTTTGGGGCGTTTTTATGTAGGTGGAGTCCTTATCATCATCGGTCTTACCATCTTTTTACTTGGAATCGATACGGGTCTAAGCCCCATCGGTCGTGAACTAGGAGTTTTTATTGCAAAGCTCAACAAGCCACCTATTTTGATTCTTGGTGGTCTCTTACTGGGCTTTTTTGTTTCTGTAGCGGAGCCAGACCTCCATATTCTAGCCAGTCAAGTTGCTCTAGTTACATCAGGATTATTATCAAGGCCTTTAATTGTTATTGTTGTTTCCTTAGGAGTAGCTCTTCTTGTTATGCTAGGATTACTCCGCATCGTCTTTAACATGAAGATTAACCGATTCTTTCTTTTTGCTTATCTTGCCATCCTTATTCTGGGAGCCATCAGTGCTCCTGAATTTTTAGCCATAGCCTTTGATGCCTCAGGAGCTACCACAGGTGCCTTAACCGTCCCCTTTATTTTGGCCATTGCTTATGGTGTATCGGGGCTTAAAAAAGATACAGTAGCTGCAGAAGAAGATAGTTTCGGACTACTAGGCATTGCTTCAGCAGGTGCTATTCTTGCCGTCCTCTTTATGGGAGTGATCTCAGGTGCGGGTGAAATCACTGGAGATCTCCAAGTACAAACCAGTGCATCTGGAACGGTATTCGCTCCATTTTTAGATCATGCAGGTCGCGTTTTTCTGGAGAGTTTCATCGCTTTAGCACCCATTGTAATCATGTTTTATGTGGCAAATTTTGTGTCCATGAAACTCTCCCGCAGAATGATTCGAAGGATAACAACAGGAGTAGTGATGACCCTCCTTGGCCTAACCCTCTTTATGTTAGGGGTACATGCTGGCTTTATGGAAGTAGGATCCATTGTTGGGTATAAGCTTGCAGCCTTTCATCCCGCCTTGGTCCTTGTTATTAGCTTTATTCTTGGCCTTGTAACAGTACTGGCAGAACCAGCAGTCTATGTATTGACCCATCAAGTAGAAGATGTTACCAGTGGTTATGTGTCACGCATGAGTGTCGTCATTGCACTTTCCTTAGCCATTGGACTGGCCATTTTGCTGAGTGTACTCCGTATTATGATCCCTGCTCTCCAGTTGTGGCATTTCTTATTACCTGGGTATCTGATCTCCATATCCCTTGCATTTGTAGCTCCACCGCTTTTTGTCGGTGTTGCCTTTGATGCGGGAGGGGTTGCCAGTGGTCCCATGACAGCCACTTTTATCCTAGCCTTTGCACATGGTATTGCCACGGCCATTCCCCATGCCAGTGTCATGATCGATGGCTTCGGAATCATTGCCATGGTTGCCCTGATGCCACTGATTGCACTTCAACTATTAGGCCTATTGTTTAAAATACGAGCCAGAAAGGATAGAACCAATGAATGAAGCTAGGGTTGAACATTATCATCTATTGACTGTCATCGTCAATCGGGGTAAGGCAGCAAAGGTAGTTCAGGTAGCCAAAGCTCATGGGGTACCCGGTGCCACCATTTCTTTGGGATGGGGTACGGTTCATAATCGTTTTTTTGATTTTTTGGGTGTAGCCAGTGAAGATAAAGATATCGTCTACATGGTCAGTGACCCCGATACCATTGTTGAAGCACTTCATGCACTAGAAAGAGAGCTTCGTCTAGAAAAACCAAATCATGGTATAGCCTATATTATGGAGTTAGTCCAGACCAGTGGCGTTCACCGTGTGACGAAAAAGCACTATTGTGAAGAAGAAGGAGATGAAACCATGAAACACCTCATTACTGTTATTGTAGATCGAGGCAAAGCGGAAGATGTGATGGACGCCGCTAAAGAGGGTGGTGCCATGGGTGGAACCATTGTCAATGCCAGAGGTTCTGGTGTTCACGAAACAACAAAAATCTTCAACATGGAGGTTGTACCAGAGAAAGAAGTGGTTCTCATCCTCTGTCCTTGTGAACGCTCAGAAGCCATTATGGAAAGCATTGAAAACAAAATGAAAATTCATGAGCCAGGAAAAGGAATTATGTACCTTCAACCTGTCATTAAATCCATTGGAGCAGTAAGATAACACCCCTTGAAAAGATGCCATGCTACCTTTGATGTTAAGGCCAAGAGGAGATAGAAGATGAAAAAGCTGGGTTTTGGACTGATGCGACTTCCCCTTCTCAATGAAGAGGACAGAAAAGCAATTGATCTTGAACAAGTCGAGAAGATGGTGGATTATTTTCTTGATCAGGGCTTTCAGCACTTTGATACAGCCTATATGTATCACGAAGGCACAAGTGAAGACCTCTTTCGCAAGATGGTGGTGGAACGTTATCAAAGAGACAGATACACGGTTACCGACAAAATGCCCATCTATATGGTGGAAGAGGAAGATGACCTCAAAAGGATCTTTGATGAACAACTAGAGCGCTGTGGCGTGGAGTACTTTGATTACTATTGGATCCACGCACTGAACCAGGAACGCTACGATATCTGTGAAGAAGTTAGTGCTTTTGCGTTCCTTTCAAGGATGAAAGAAGAAGGGAAGATTAAGCATATTGGGTTCTCTTTTCATGATTCAGCTGAAGTCTTAGAAAAGATCCTCATGAAGGAAAAAGAGGTAGAGTTTGTTCAGTTACAACTGAACTATTTAGACTGGGAAGATCCAGTGATTCAGTCTAGATTATGTTATGAGGTAGCAAGAACATACCACAAGAAAATCTTCGTTATGGAGCCCATTAAGGGTGGGACCCTAGCCAATCTACCTAAAGAAGCAGAAGAACTGCTAAGAAAAAAAGATCCGGAGGCAACACCAGCATCTTGGGCACTTCGCTATGTTGCAGGTCTTGAGGATGTTGTTATGGTGCTCAGTGGAATGAGTGATGAAGCCCAGCTACAAGAGAATGTAGAGCTCTTTAAGGACATAAAGCCCCTTAAAGAAGATGAACTTCAGGTACTTAGTGAGGTGGTGAAACAGATTATTGAGAGCATGAAGATTGCTTGTACAGCTTGTCGATACTGTGTGGATGATTGTCCCCAACATCTAGCCATTCCGGAGTATTTTGCCATATACAATGAATACATTGAACACGGAAATCCCGATGATCCTGCTCTTAGGGAATCCTTTGCTAGAGCTTCAGAAAATCACGGAAAACCTTGGGACTGTATTGCATGCAAACAGTGTGAAGAGCAATGCCCACAAATGCTACCCATTATCGAAAAAATGGAAGCCATCAGTAAGCTATTTAAGGAAGGCCAGTAACCCATGTGATTGGAATGGGATTCGATTACAAGAAGGTATGGCCTTCTTTTTTG
>CAMFGQ010000092.1 GCA_945950065.1 uncultured Clostridia bacterium | reverse complement strand
CTATTTTCTGCAGCCATGGCGTTCCTCTACTCAAAAGGGCCTGTGCCCATTAGTTACACTCCCTTTGGAGAGTTATTTTCTGGGACACTCATGGGGGGAGTTATTTTCTTTATTGCAGTCTACATACAAAACACCAAAAAGGGCTGGATTGTTTATGAAGGAGCTGGTAGACTTTCTTTGCAGCTTGATGTGCTGCTACAACTCCTCTTTGTAAGCTTGCCCTTAGTCTTGGGAATCGCTAACATTATGTTAGCCAATAACATTTGTGATCGAGAAGAGGATGTGCTCAATGGGCGCCATACCTTGGTGAGCTATTTGGGCCAAAAAAGAGCAGTAGTGCTTTTTGCTATGTTGCAGGCATTGGCACTTGTGATTCTTCTTCTGCTTATGGTCGTTGGACTTTTTCCTTGGCAGGGAGTGGTGGTGTTTTTTGCCTTACCTCTTTTCTATAAAAACACCAAGGTTTTTATGGAGAATCCAAGTAAGGCCAAGACCTTCGTGTCTTCAGTTAAGAATTTTGTGACGATGGCGCTTCTTATGGTCATCGCCTTGATAGGAGCTCTACTTTGGTAAAATTACGCATAGGAGATATAGCAGTCTTTGTCCTGATTTCCCTCATTGGACTAGGAGTCTTTTTCTTCAATACTGGCCTTTTTGGACAAGAAGGAGAGATTCTTGAAGTGTCTAAGGATGGACAAGTGATTGCAAGTTTAAAGCTCTCAGAAGATCAGGTTTATGTGACTCCTGATGGAAAGAACACAATCCAGATAAAAGATGGCCTAGTCTCCATGGTGGAGGCTGTTTGTCCTGACCAGATTTGTGTTCATTCTAAACCCTTGCGTACATCTACTGGATCCATTGTTTGTCTACCCAATCGCGTTGCACTACGCATTATCGGTATAGATGAGGAAGAAGGACTCGATGCAATCACAGAATAAATCAAAAATGATTCGCCTTACCACCATGGCTCTTTTAGTCAGCATGGCGGCAGTGCTCAGTTATTTTGAGCGCTTTATTCCTGTCATCACCGTGCCAGGAGTAAAACTTGGTTTGGCTAACATCTTTACCTTAATGGCCTTGGTCCTTCTATCTTGGAGAGAGGCCCTACTAATTCTTGTATCCAGGGTGCTTCTTGTATCCTTTTTTGCAGGTTCACCCATTAGTCTTCTCTATAGCATGAGTGGGGGAGTCACCAGTCTATTGGCCATGTATCTTGCAATGAAGGGTGTGCCGCGTTTCTTTTCTTATTTAGGAGTTAGCTTAATTGGGGCTTTTTTCCATAACACAGCCCAGACCATTGTTCTTGGCTTTATTATTGGAAGCTGGCAAGTGGCACTTGGTTATTATCCGATTTTGGTTCTTGCAGCTCTGATAACAGGTAGCTTAACGGGGTATATTGCAACACATTTCTTAAAGCATATTCAGAGCATGCCTTTAGGAAAGGGTTTGTCCTAACATAGATCCTCGTGAAAAAGAATCATTGAAGGCAATCAAAAACAGACTGAAAAATCAGTCTGTTTTTGATTGCCACAAGGAATTCTAAAGAACATCTAGGCCTGAATGGCAAATATCCCAATGGGTGTTTTTCACATAATCACTCAGTGCTGCTGCATCTTTCTTTTTCATCAGTTTCAGGATACTTTTATGCTGCTCATTGGATGTGGAGAGCAGTTCATGGAGTTTCTCATCATCAGTGTATCCCTGTTTCATAAAGCGCATTTTTAAGGTATGCAGCATTTCAATCAGATCCTCGTTGTTGCTTTTTTCGGTATAGACATCATGGAAGCTCAGTTGAAGTTGATAGTAGCGATCATAATCTTCCTTCTCAATGGCTTCATCCATTTCTTGGATGAGCTTCTCCATATGGTCAAAGTCTTCTTCTTCCATATGCTCTAAGGATTGTTCTGCAGCAAGGGCATCTAAGGAACCGATAATCAGATAGAGATTTCTGGCTGTTTCATCATCAATGGGTTTTACGCGGAAGCCTTTTCGTGGCTCGGATATGAGAAGGCCACTGGCTGATAATTCGATCAATGCCTCTCTTACCGGTGTCCTACTAATGTTAAGTTCTCCAGATATATCTAACTCGTTGATTTTATCTCCAGGTTTAATCGATCCTTCTTGGATTTTTCTTGAAAGATAGTCATATACATGATCTTTAAGTGTTTTAAAGCGCATCATCTTTTGTTTCCTATTCTTTGGTATTGTTTCTTTGCTGCTTGTATTCTACCATGAAAAGTGATAACTTTACAGGTAGAAGTATTGTATATTGTATACAAGGAGCAACACTGGTGAGTGGATACTATAAAGGAGAAGAGAAATGAACCATCTTGCTGAAAAAATAAAGAAGTATCTAGAGGCTTATGTTGGTACCGTAACCCATACGGCAACTGAGCTAGAAAACAATAACATTGTTTTTTTCAAGGACTATTTTTCATCTGTGGAGTACTTTAAGTCAAATCCACAAAACTGTGGCTTTTATACAATTGAAAAGGATCCTTTGGGAAGAAAGGTACCTTGGGCTTTACTAAAGGGCCAAGGTTCTGAGACCATTATCCTAATCCATCACACAGATACCGTGGATACAGATGATTATGGCATCAACAAAGAATTAGCTTATAAACCCTTTCAGTTAACAGAAAAGTATCTAGAAGGAAATGTCGATCTCAGTGAACCCGTACTGGAAGATCTAAAGAGTGGGGAGTGGCTCTTTGGTAGAGGCGTTGCGGATATGAAGGGTGGTGCTTCCATCCATCTAGCTTTACTGGACGAGTATTCTCAGGATGATAACTTCCAAGGAAATCTTCTTCTCTTAGGACTTCCTGATGAAGAGAATCTCTCTGCTGGGATGCGTGGTGCAGTAAATCTACTAAAAGAACTCAAGGATAAGCACGACTTAAATTATAAGCTTCTCCTAAATGTAGAGCCACAAGAAAGAGAAGAAAAAGATCTCATGCGCCTCTATGATGGATCGGTAGGTAAACTCATGCCTATTTTCTATGCAAGAGGAAAACTTGCCCATGTAGGCCAAGTCTTTAATGGACTAAATCCCATTCAGATTCTTTCGGAGATTATTGGGGCTACTGAACTCAATCCTGACTTTAGTGAAAAGGTGGGAAATACCATTACTCCACCACCAACCTGGTTGTTCTCTAAAGACCGAAAAGAAGTCTATGATGTTTCACTACCACTTGCAGCTACAGGATACATGAGTATCTTAACTCTGGATAGACCTGTGGTGGAGATCATGGGTGAATTAAGACGATTAAGTGAGGAATCCTTCGCACGTGTATTAGAGAGATCCAACGCAAGCTACAAGGCCTATTTAGAGAAAAACAACGAACCTCTTCAAGAGCTTCCTTGGAAGGTCAATGTAAAAACCTATGATGAGGTCTATCAAGAAGCTTTACGAGATGGGGGAGATGCGCTGGTTAAAGAGATTGATGAGTTTCTTCTCCAAGCAAAAGAAAAGATCGAGAAGGGAGAATTGTCTATCCCTGAAGCCTCTTTCCAACTGATTGAAAAGACTCTCCTTCACCTAAAGGATACGTCGCCACTTGTTGTCCTAGCTATGGCACCTCCCTATTATCCCAACACCAACATTTCTATGGTACCGGAGAAGGGGAAAGAGATTTACTCTCTTTTAGAAAAACTAGAGGCAATAACAAAAGACGCGTTAGACTGCTCTTTCCATGTAAAGAACTATTATACAGGTATTTCTGATTTGAGTTATGGTTTGTTCGAGGCAAGTCAAGAGAATGTTGATTTCATTGAGAACAACATGCTCCTCTGGGGTGATATTTATTCCATTCCCTTTGATGTCATCAAAGATCTTTCCATTCCTGTGCTCAACATCGGCCCATGGGGGAAAGATTTCCATAAATATACGGAAAGAGTCTATCTGAAAGACCTATATGATAGAATTCCACTTTTGGTACAAGAGACCATAAAGCAGCTTCTAAACAACTAATCAAGTTCAACGTAGAGCCAAGAGGATCATAAATGATCCCTTGGCTTTTTTGTTGTTGAAAAGATAGATAGATTCACCATAAAAGCAAAAGATAAAGAATTTATTTTTATATTTCTATTGTATTTTTATGGAGTAGATGGTATGATTTAATAAATATACAATATACAATATACATAATACAGATTGAGAGGAGTAAAAGGATGAAATACGGATGTCAATCCATGGTGGGAAAAGTAGATGCAGTACTCATCAAGCACCCCAAGCAGGCATTTATTAGTCAAGACAATTTGAACAACACTTGTGAAGCATTCAATTATATTGGATGCCCAGACTATGAGAAGGTTTTGGAAGAATATAAGGTCTTTGAGAGAATCCTTAAGGAAAATGTTCCCAATGTCTACTATCTTCCAGAAGATGATCATGTAGGCCTTGATTCGATTTATGCACATGATCCACTGAAAATCACCAAAAAAGGTGCTGTTTATTTTCCTATGGGAAAAGAGCTACGAAGTAAAGAAAAGTATGCAACCGAAAAATACCTTGAGTCCATCGGTATTCCTACCCTTGGCCACATCGAAGCGCCTGGAAAGATGGAAGGTGGAGACATTGTCTGGTTAGATGAGAGAACCGTTGCCATTGGACAAGGTTACCGTACCAATGATGAAGGGATCCGTCAGTTTAAGGAACTCACCAAAGACATCATCGACGAATACATCATTGTTCCTATGCCTCACGCAGATGGTGAAGATGAGTGCTTACATCTTATGAGCATCATCAGCATGGTAGATGACGATTTGGCAGTGGTTTACTCAAAGTATATGCCTGTATTCTTTAGAGAATTACTCCTAGAACGAGGAATGGAACTACTCGAAGTGGACGACGAAGAATATGCCTATTTAGGTTCAAATGTTCTTGCACTAGCTCCACGCGTTTGTGTTGTGATTGAAGGAGTTCCAAAAATCACAAAAGCACTTGAAGATGCAGGTTGTAAGGTCTACACCTATCCTGGTAAAGAAGTTTCCTTTAGAGGAACAGGTGGACCTACATGTCTAACGAGTCCGTTGACGAGAGAGTAACACAAAGGAAAAAACAAGGATAAAAGGGGAAAAAGACATGTTCAAAAACATTATCGCTAGAAAACCAGCAAAGAGTCTAGTTGAAGGAATTACAAGTGCACCTGAACTAGGAAAGCCTGATTATGAAAAAGCTTTAGAGCAACATGCCAAATATGTTGAAGCTTTGGAAAAATGTGGCTGTACCGTAAAAGTACTTGAACCACTTGAAGATTTTCCTGACAGTTGTTTTGTTGAAGACACTGCAGTACTAACACCACGAGTAGCCATCATCTCCAGACCTGGTGCTTTGTCCAGACAGCAAGAACCCGACTACATGGTGGATACCGTTCGAGAATTTTATCCAGAAGATAAGATTGAATTCATCAAAGAGCCGGGAACCATGGAAGGCGGAGACGTCATGATGGTGGGCAACCATTTCTATATTGGTCTGTCCGATCGAACCAATGAAGAGGGTTGCAGACAGTTTATTGAGATTCTCGAAAAATACGGTCACACAGGAAGTGTAGTGGAGTTAAAAGAGATGCTCCATCTTAAGACGGGAGTCAACTATCTTGAAAATGA
>CAMFGQ010000091.1 GCA_945950065.1 uncultured Clostridia bacterium | reverse complement strand
AGGCGCCTAGGCGCCTTTTTTAGATGTTTTTTTCCTTCAGTTCTTTTACTTTTTCTCCAAAATAGTGCATCACCCGAGCAGTCAGTCCCCATACACAACCCTTTTCAAGAGGATAGAAATAATAGGGGAGCTTCATGGTTTTAAAGGGATAGTTCTTTCCACCTTCAATGTAATGGAAAGGGAAGTCCTCACCAAAAACATGGGCTGTCTCCACATAGTAGGTGGGTACTTCCTCTAAAAGCTCTTTAAGAGGAAAGTAAATCACTTCTTCCACTTCGTCTTCATTCCATGTGGTTAGTTTTTCTTCGTGATGAAGACGCAACAAGAAAACAGCCAGTTCAACACCATAGGGGGTTTGTATGCCATCTAATTGGCCAATGACTTCAAAGCTCTCTACAGGTAGCAGGAGTTCCTCACTGCTTTCACGAAGAGCTGCTTCTTCTTTTGTTTCTCCTGGTTCGATTCCTCCACCAGGAAAACTAATATCCCTTGGTTGATAATCAAGATGAGGGCTTCTGCGCTCCAAGAGGATATAGTCTTCACCTTCAATTTCATGAAGAATGATTGCTACACTAAATTGAGCAAAGTCAAGAATGTTTCCTGGTATTTCAGGAATCAATTGATGATAGTCCATAGCGCCTCCTTCATAGCAGTATAGCAATCTTTTGTCATTTTGTGTATACTAATTCAAAGGAGGTTGCAATGGATAAAGAAAAAATTGAACAAGCGGTAACCATGATTTTAGAAGCAGTTGGTGAAGACCCTTCACGAGAGGGTTTAGTTGATACGCCTTCCCGTGTTGCGCGTATGTACGAAGAAATCTTTTCCGGACTGGCTTCCGATCCTGGACGGCACTTACGCATACAATTTACAGAGGAAAGTCACGACGAACTCGTCTTAGTTAAGGACATTCCTTTTTACTCTACCTGTGAGCATCATTTGGTTCCATTTTTTGGCCATGCCCATGTGGGATACATTCCCAGTGATGGCAAAGTCGTGGGTCTTAGTAAACTAGCTAGAACCCTAGAAGAGATCGCCAAACGACCACAGCTCCAGGAACGCATCACTTCAAGCCTTGCCGACACCATTATGAAGGAAGTCAATCCTTGGGGTGTCATTGTCGTCATCGAAGCAGAACATCTGTGCATGAGCATGCGCGGTGTGAAAAAGCCCGGTAGTAAGACGGTAACCTCAGCAGTTCGTGGGGGATTCCGCACTGATCCTAAGAGTAGACAAGAGGCATTAGAGTTAATTAAATGACATTAAGAACAAAAATTATGGGCATTGTAAACATGACGCCCGACTCCTTTAGTGATGGGAGTCATTACAATGACCTGCAACGTGCCTTAGCACGCTGCATCCAATTCAAAGAAGAAGGCGCAGACTATTTAGACATTGGTGGAGAATCCACGCGACCAGGTCATGAAGAGATCTCTCAAGATGAAGAACTATCTCGTATCCTTCCCTTGATTAAAAAACTCAGTGCCATGGATATGCCCGAGCTCTCCATTGATTCACAAAAAGCATGGGTCATGGAACGGGCACTGGATGCTGGAGGAGATGTACTCAATGACATCTGGGGATTTCAAAAAGATTCAGCCATGGCAAAGGTTGCTGCAAGCTTTCAAGTTCCCAGTATTCTTATGCACAACCAGGACGGCACCCACTATGATGAGGACATCATTCTGTCCATGAAGAGATTCTTCACCCAGAGCATAGAACTTGCCCTAAGAGCTGGACTAAAAGAAGAACTCATCATCCTTGATCCTGGCATCGGTTTTGGGAAGAATTTTGAACAGAACTGGATTGTACTCCAACGAATCAGCGAGCTTAAGGAACTAGGCTTTCCACTTCTTCTTGGCACATCAAGAAAAGGTTTCCTTGGTGAGATCTCAGGTGAAAAGGTAGCAGTCAATCGCGACCATGCCACCCTAGCCACATCCATTCATGCTGTGCAGCATGGTGTAGAGATTCTACGCGTACACAATGTACATAACACACGCCAAGGGATTCTGGTGACAGAGAGGCTTCTCTATGGATAAGCTACTGATTCGTGATCTTCGACTCTATGGCTACCATGGTGTCTATGAAAAAGAAAATCAAGAAGGTCAACCCTTTCTCCTTCAAGTAGAACTTGGAGTAGAAGAAAGACAGACCAGAAGCGAAGAACTGGCTTCCACCGTTAACTATGCTGCTTGTCATGATCTGGTGGAAAAACGCTTTAAAACCACCTACATGCTCCTTGAAAATTTAGCTTTGGATATGATGGAAGATCTCTTCCGTTATGATGAGCGTATCCTCGAGGTCAGCATACAGATTGAAAAAATACGTCCTCCCGTTCCGGGAGATTTAGCCGCCCTAGGAGTAAAGTTATGCAGAAAACGCGGGTTTTTCTCTCTTTAGGAAGCAATTTAGGCCATCGGAAGGTGTATCTTGAACAGGCTGTGCTTGGGCTCGATAAAATCCCACATAGTCGGGTGATCCGCTCTAGCTCAGTCTATGAAACCACAGCTTGGGGAAAAACAGATCAAGGGAATTTCTACAACATTGCGGTAGAACTGGAGACCTCTTTAGAGGCTCATGATTTGTTGCACTTTACTCAGGCAATTGAACATTCCCTTGGAAGGGAAAGGGAAGAGTTTTGGGGACCACGTACCATTGACATTGATCTCTTGCTCTTTGGCGAGGAAAAAATTGATACCCAGGAATTAACCATTCCCCATCCTTTTATGACAAAGCGAGCTTTTGTTTTAGAACCGCTTCAGGAAATAGCAGGTGATCTGAAGCTACAAGGTAAGGGAATAGGAGAGATGTTGGAGGAACTAGGTGAAGGAAAAGCTAACAAAGTTGGGGAGCTCTTTAAAGATTGGTAGTTTAAATCTTGTGTTGCTCTTTAGGCGCTTTTCAGAAGGTCATGGAGTTGTCTATAGTTCTTTTTTGGCCTTCTATCTTTTGTTGAGTATTTTTCCTTTGATGATGGTTTTGGTTGCCATCATCAGTTACTTACCCTTTGGTTATGATCAGATCTTATCCAAATTGCTGGCTATTTTTCCGGCAGAAGCCCATAACTATTTAAAAAGCTTTATTGAATCCATCAGTAGCAATACCAATTGGCTATGGTATTCCGTTTTGTTTCTGCTTTGGTCTTCTTCCCGCGCTGTTCGTGCCATTCAGCAGTCCCTGGATCGCGTATCAGGAAAGAATTCTTCAAAGAGTTTTATCATCACACGATTATTGGCCAGTCTCTATAATCTGTTACTCCTGCTCTTAATCATTATCGTGACCATGCTTCCTACCATTGTTCGCTTGACCAAGCTGGGAACCATGCTACTGAGCGTGAAGATACCCTATTTCTTCCTTGTCCTGGAAAGCCTACAATGGCTCTTTATGATTGGTATCCTGTACTTTTTGATTGCCGCCATTTATATGCGAATGGGCACAAAGAAGTTCAGCTTCAAAGAAGTCATATGGGGTTCCCTTTTTACCACCCTGGGATGGGTGATCATGAATTATCTATTCAATGGAGTACTGACTCTCATCCGCAATCCCATCTACGGGGCACTGAATGTTGCTGTAGCCCTACTCATCTGGTTCCAACTGAACATGAATGTCTTTCTTTTAGGAGCCTACATCAATCAATTACTCCAAGAAAGACAAGAGAGGATGCTTCATGAAGAAATATAGCCTACTCCTTATTCTCTTCTTCCTTACAGGCTGTAACCAGCCCCAAGAGCCGGTTCCCTCTTCCCCCGAGGAAACACCAGTAGAAGAGGTCATGCCACAAGATGAAACAAAAGAAGAACAGAAATTCCTATCTCCAGAAGATATGGCTGGTGCTATAGCCCTAGGCCATGCAGGGGAGGGAAGAATCATTTCCATGGTTACACGGGAACACAATGGGATTCCTGTGATTGAGGTTCAAATTCAGCAAGAAGAAGAGCTTCTTGTTTATTTGGTAGATCCTGCCGGAAAGTCCATTGAGTCTGTGATCACCAAGAACCAAGCAGATGAGGGATTCAGTTTGGAAGAAGGACACTTTTTAGCTCGAGAGCATATGGAAGGCCAAACCGAGCTTCGCTTGATAGAAGATCAGGGAGATGAAGTTCTCTATACACTCAAACAAGGTAGCCAGGGAAAGGTTTTCCGTGTCGATAAAACATCGAAAAAAGTAGAGTTTGTAAAGGATGAGAAGGATCTCTTTGAACTGCGAGGAAAGGTAAACATCGATCTGTTTCAAGCTATACAGAAACTAACTGTATTCTTTGGAGAGATGGAGATTAAGTCCATTGGTTACATCCCCTATACTGATGAAACCAGTGCCATTGAGGTGAAGTTTTACCTCCATGATGACGAAGAAAAAGTACTGCGTAGTGTTCAGCTGGATACCTATTCAGGGGTCATTTTCTATCAAGACTTTTAGATGGAGATGGCTAGAAAAGTTTGGTACCTCCAGCATCATCTATAGGTACTATTTCACTACCATTTGTGGACAAATAGGAGGGGTGAGGGATTACAAGTTGATCGAATGACCTTGGATGTCGTGGACATCAAGAAGGGTATCCAATTGGATCCTCCCTATGATGGAAAGTGTACCTATCTTCCACTTAAAGGTTAAACTTTGAGATGATAAGAGGACTTTTCTTAATAACACTTGTAAGACAGAGCCTAGGCTCTGTCTTTTAACTTATGGTAAACTTTTTTTAGAATCGTTGAACTACCTGGACATGGTTTTTATCTACCGATTTGCTAAGCTTAAGTTAGAAATCGTGTTAACGAAGCCAATGCAGTAAAGGGGGAAAAATGAAATTCCATGAAGTACTTAAGAAAAGAAGGCAGGAATTAGGCCTAACCCAGGAAGCTATAGCAGAGCGACTAGGAGTGAGTACGCCTGCTGTGAATAAATGGGAGAAGGGTAGAGGATACCCTGACATTGGGCTCTTAACGCCACTTGCAAGACTTCTGAAGAGTGATCTCAATGAACTCCTTGGTTTTTTTAGTGAACTTAGCTTAGAAGAATCTCTCAACATCACCGGAGATATCTTTAAAAAGGGGTTAGATTATCCCTGGGAGAAGATTCTTGAGGAAGTGAAAGAACTCCTCCGACTTTATCCGACTTCTTATGAACTTCATTTAGAGTTAGCCAAAACACTTGAAGCTTTGATGCTCCTAAAGGATGAGAAAAGAGAGGATGTCAATGCTTTGGTAAAAGCCTGTTATGAGCTTGCCAGTGAAGCCACAGATCATGGACTTGTCCTTGCTTCCATGGAGGGCATGTTTAGACAGTACCTTAGAGAAGAAAACTTTGAGAAGGCTGAGGAAATCTTAGCCGCCCTTCCTGATCCTATAGTAGATAAAAAGCTACTTAAAAAAACGCTGTATCGTAAGCAAGGAGAAAAAGATAAACTCACTGAACTTCTTCAGGGGGAGATTTATCATGAGAGTAGACAATTAAGCTTTAAACTCCTTAGCTTAGCTGAGCTGTCCAAGGAAGAGGGAAAGAAAGATGAAGTAGGCATGTTGAAAGATAAAGCCAAGATGCTCCTTGATGCCTTTGAGATGGAAGATCTTCAGAGAGAACTTGTCATGCTACAGTTTTCTGTTCTACTTGAAGAGAAAGAGGAAGCGATCAAGTCTTTGGATAAG
>CAMFGQ010000090.1 GCA_945950065.1 uncultured Clostridia bacterium | reverse complement strand
TGAAAGCCTATCGATTAAAACTTGAGAACCAAAGAAAGTGGGCCTTGATTTTTCTCTGCCTTCAAGTCTTTGTTTATGTTCTGTTGATGCTGTTTCTACCTGAGGGTAGGTATGGCTTTAGCAAGGAAAATCTTCTTTTCCTCTTTGGACCTTTCATGATTTCTTCAGCTATTTATCTTTTGAGGAACAGCTATCTTCTGAAGAACGAGAAGAACTTAAACACAAGCTTTATTCAAGAGACTGACGAACGCAACATCGCCATTGAGGCCAAGGCTTCAAAGATGGGGATTTTCACCTTTTTTGTAAGTCTCTATCTAAGCATTGTCCTTGCCTATGTCCTCCACAAAGTGGTTTTCTACACTCTTGTTGCCGTACTTCTCTATGCGTTTTTAGTTTTTCCTCTGATGAAACTTTTCTATCAGAGAAAGATGTAAAAAGAAGATTGGCAGAAATAAGGTTACATCGTTCCTAGCGACGCCATGATCTTTCTGGGGCTCAAATAAATCCTAGGGAATCATGAAGGAGAAGAATCAATTCTGTAAAAAGGAGAAGAAGGCAGCCTCTGTCAGACTAGTCCAGTTCTTCTTCTTTTGATATACTAAGAACATGAAGAAAAGAATCTGTGTAATCGGAGCCTGCAATCTTGATCTTGTAGGGCGTTGTGACCATAACTTTCGCCTAGGTGATGCCAGTGAAGGCAGTTATCGCATCCAAGCAGGGGGTGTAGGAAGAAATCTTGCTCAAGGTCTACATCAGGCAGGACATGTTGTAGACTTTGTTTCTGTGCTAGGAGAAGATGTTTTTGGAGAGGTTTTAGAAAAAGAACTGCTAGAGCAGACCTTTTCTTTCCACAAAATCACTCGCCCTCGAAGTGATCTGTTTTTGGGATTAGAAAAGCAAGATGGTGAACTCTATGGAGCCTTAGCTGATATGCAAGGAATTGAAGATCTAAAATTCGAAGAGTTACCCCAGAAAGCCCTAGATCGAGCAGATGCACTTGTCCTTGACTGTTGTCTTAGTGAAGCGTTATTGGGGGAGATTTGTAGTGTCTATGGAGAAAAACCAATCTATGTGGATGGTGTATCTGTGGATCGTGTAGGCAGAATTCACTCCTTTCTTCACTGTGTTCATCTCTTGAAATTGAACCAGGCTGAACTCAGGAGTCTTACTGCGCTTCAGGATGTCAATCAAGCAATAGAAGAACTTCTTAAGCGAGGGCTTGGAGCGGTGCTTCTTAGCCTAGGGGAAGAGGGATTCCTGTATAAAAGTAGAAATCTTGAAAGAAGGGCAAAAAAAGAAGCAGAAGAGATTGTCTCCACACTAGGAGCAGGAGATGCACTTTTTTCGGCATTTATCGCTGGTCAGATGCATGGTATCGCCATAGAAGAAGCCATGGAGACTGCGCTTGAAAGTGCCCTCCTTACATTAAAAAGTTATGATTCTTGGAAAGGACACGCATGACCAATTACACCATTGTGGATGTAGAAACAGCAAGCAGAAGGATGCCAAGTATCTGCTCTTTGGGTCTTGTCAATGTTGAAGAAGGGGTTGTCAAAGCAAGACATCACTATTACATTAAGCCACCTGGTCGCTTTGAAATCTGGAATACAAGGGTCCACGGCATTGAAGCCTATCAGGTCAAGGCAGCTCCTAGTTTTTCTGAGATTTGGCCTGAGATTAAGGATTACTGTGAGAACAGTATTTTGATTGCCCATAATGCGAATTTTGATCTTGGTCAGATTACTGCATCTCTCCGGGAGGCTAAGATTGATTTTCCTGATCTTTATTATATTGATACGGTGAAGCTAGCAGGTAGGGTGTATCCTGGCTTTTCCAAATACAATTTAGCCTTTTTAAGTCTGGTTATGGATGCTAATTTGGGTAGCCATCATGATGCCCTTAGCGATGCAACGGCAACAGGAGAAATCTTTGCCAAAATGCAAAAAGACTATCCCTTAGAACGCAGCAACATCTCCATCTATGGTGGAAGCGTTACAGCAAGCTCCAAACACTCAACCTTTATGGGAGCTCTTCATAGTCTACGCCGTATCATGACCAAGCAAGAGCTTGGAGCACCTTTGTCCAGTAAAACCAGAAGACAGTTGATAAGTTGGCTTAGAAAAGCCTCGGAACATAGGCATACCTATCCCTTTCATGAAGTAGTCCTACGAGTAGAATATCTCTTAAAGCGTGACAACTATGTGGAGGGAGTTTATTGGATTCTTGAGCGCATCTACATGAAATACTATGCTGAGCGCAAAGCACACAACTTACCAACAGCTCTTAGTCAGTTAGAGCAGATTTTAGGTAAAGCTGAATCCTTTGAGATGGAACGGTGGCTTGAAATGAACAGCTATCTTCGTGAGGAGTTTCTCTTCAATGAGTTGTGGAGACAGCTTTGGGAATTCCGGTATTTAGGTCAAGGTGATTTGGACAGCATGCGGAAAAAACTTCATTTCTATCTCCGACCCTTTGAAGGCTACTATGATAAAGAAAAGATGCGGGACAAACGCGTACTTCTCGTAGGAGATTTTAGTCAACAACAACTTAATCGTTTTCAACGGGATTTACGCAGTGTTAATGGCCAGTATGCCATGAACCCTTCCCACAAAGTTGATCTTGTCGTCATCAAACAGAAAAAAGCAGGGCTTGATTACACACAAAAGCTGCGCAAAGTCTTAAAAATGAAAGAAGAAGGGGCTAAATTCACCCTTCTTGCAATAGGTAAAACACGATGAAAAAACTATCTCTTCTTCTCATCTTCATCCTTCTTCTCGCGGGATGTAGCAGTCAAGATTTCCCCAACCGTAGTGTACAATTAATTATTCCTTATTCTCCAGGGGGCACCACTGATCTTGTGGCTCGCGCCTTTGCTGAGAGTTTTAGCAAGGAACTAGGTGTTGATGTTACCATCATCAATCAACCTGGTGCATCGGGGTCAGTGGGTACACTGGCCGTTCATGATGCAAAACCAGATGGCTATACTCTCCTTGTCAGTGCTGACTCTTTAGGCATTCAACGGGTTATGGGTCTATCGACTTTAAGTTTTGGTGACTTTGAGCCCATTCTTTTGTTAACCAATGATCCCAAAGTTATCGTGGTTGGAAAAGACAGCCCTTATACTACAGCTGGAGAACTCTTTAATGCCATGAGAGAGAAGGGGCTTAGCATGAGTTATACAGGACCAGGAGGTTCTGGACATGTTCAGGCACTCCTCTATGAATCCCTTGGTGCAAAGCTCACCCTAACGCCTTTTCCTGGTGGACTGGATGCCATCGTGGCACTGCTAGGAAATCAAGTGGATTTTACAAACTCCAATGCTTCTGTGGTGAGAGAGTATCTTGAAAGTGGAGATTTAAAAGCTCTTGCGGTTTGTGGTTCAAAGCCCTTACAGATCGATGCTTCTGTGCCCCTGCTTGAGGATGAAGTAGAAGGTGCCAAGGAGCTCATGGACATGCCCTTTACACCTCTCAGTCTTCTTGCAAATAAGGATGTGCCAGAGGATGTATTAGAGACCTTGAGAGAAGCAGCCAAGAGAGCAGTTGAATCAGAAGAATGGAAGAACTACATTGCGTCCAGCGGGCAAGAAACCCTCTACACCGAGTACTCCACAGTGGAGGAGATGAAAAGCTTCTTTTCATCCTTTGAATCTCGTATGAGCTGGTTGCTTTACGAAGCGGGTGTAACCGAAAGCTCACCAGAAGAGTTTTCGATACCAAGACCATGAAAAAGCTTATCCTTGGTTTATTAGGTCTTGCACTGTTTGGCTATGGATTCTTTCTGTTTCATGGTGGTAAAGAAGAAATTGCCTTATCTCCAGGGCTTATGCCTATGTTTTTAGGTGTACTTACGGTGATTCTCAGTTTCTTTTACAAAGAACAGTGGACCAAGAAGCCTTTTCCCTTGCGCAGGGGTGCTTTTATCCTTATCTATCTGGTTCTGTGGAATCTAGTGGGATTTTGGGTGAGTACCTTGGTCTTTTGTTTTTTAGGCTTCTACATCTTAGCGGAGAAAAAACTTCCCTATGCTGCACTCTATAGCCTAGGCCTTACTCTTATCCTGGACTTAGTCTTTATTCGCTTTTTTAGGATTATGCTTCCCTGAGGTATATGATGTCTATTCTCTTTGTCTTTTTAGGTTCGCTTTTGGGCATGATTGTGGGCACTTTGCCTGGTCTTAGCGTGACCATGGCAACGGCGCTCCTTCTTAGTCTTACATATAGTTGGCCAACTGAGTATGCCCTTTCCATGATCATGGGCGTCTATGTGGTTGGTGTCTACTCTGGAGCTGTCAGTGCCATCCTCATCAATGTGCCAGGAGCACCATCTTCTGTTGTCACCACGCTGGATGGTTATCCCATGGCGCGAAAGGGACAAGCAACCGATGCATTATTTCTTGCCACCATCTACTCTGTAGTAGGAAGTGTTGTTGGTCTTCTGTGTTTAGGACTCTTTGCAAAGCCATTGAGTCAGTTGGCCTTGAGCTTTCGTACGGTGGATTATTTTTTGTTGGCTTGTCTAGCTATGGGAGCACTGAGTTCACTTTCTGGCAAAGTGGTAGCCTCTTTACTTCTAGGGATTTTTGGTGTGTGTTTATCCTTTGTAGGACTTGATCCCATAACCGGAACTCAGCGCTTTACCTTTGGGATCACTTCCCTTCAAGCGGGTATACCTTTGGTGCCTGTCTTACTAGGGCTTTTTGGTCTCAGTGAGGCCCTGACTATGATCCACGAGGAAAGAGGAGTTCACTTTGAGCTCTTTGCTCGAAGTATATCGGTAAAAAAGGCACTTTCCTATTTGCCCTTTTCCCTCTACTATGCTTTGTTAGGAACCATAGTGGGTGCTTTGCCTGGAGCTGGGACTCCTGTTGCATCCTTTTTGTCTTATTCTCAGGCGGTCAAGAGAACTAAGAATCCTAAGATTCCCTTTGGTGAGGGAGCAGTGGAGGGCATCATTGCTAGTGAAACTGCCAACAATGCCTGCGTAGGGGGTGCTCTGATTCCCATGCTAAGTCTGGGAATTCCAGGAGATGGCGTCTCTGCTGTTATGCTTTCGGTGTTTTTGGTGCACGGACTACGACCTGGCCCTCTGTTTATGAGTCAAAGTCCTGAAGTGTTTGGTTGGATTTTGAGGAGTGGGCTCTTAGCATCTCTGTTTTTACTGCTTTTGGGTCTTGTGCTAGCACCGCGCTTAAGCATGATCGCTAAAGTGAAGCGAAGCATTTTGGCTGTGTTTGTGATTGTCTTGAGTTTTATTGGAGCCTATAGTTTTAACTATCGCTCTTTTGATATACTGCTTATGGTGATTTTTGGTTTTGTGGGTTATGCCATGAAGAGTCAGAAGCTACCCACAGCACCACTGATTCTGGGACTTGTTTTAGGTCCCATGATGGATGCAAATTTTCGTAGGAGTGTTTTACTCATGGGGGAGAAAGGGTTAATCCAATATCTTGCGTCACCTTTAACGCTGATCCTCTTGGGATTGATCCTACTCTTGGCACTGCTGCCAAATTATAGAAAAAGGAGTCATGATGGAGATCTTTAAACGGATTGCTGAAGAACTAGAATTAAAGGAAGAACAAGTTGCTGCTACGGTAGAACTGATGGACCAGGGGAATACCCTCCCCTTTATTGCACGTTATCGTAAAGAGGTAACTGGTAATTTGGACGATCAGGTTCTACGTCAATTAGAAGAAAAATTG
>CAMFGQ010000089.1 GCA_945950065.1 uncultured Clostridia bacterium | reverse complement strand
AATCGCTTCATCTCCAAAATGTGTATCGGCAATAAAAAAGGTATTCACATCAGTCCTCCTGGACATACTCCAAAAGATCTCCTGGTTGACACTCCAAGGCTTTACAAATGGCCTCCAGGGTAGAAAAGCGTATAGCTTTAGCCTTCCCTGTCTTTAAGATGGATAGATTACTCACAGTTATATCTACCACTTCACTAAGCTCATTAAGCTGCATTTTTCGTTTTGCCAGCATCATGTCTAAATTCACTTGAATTGCCATATCACACCGTCAACTGATTTTCTTCTTTATACTCTACTGCTTGCTTAAACAGCCCAGCAATAAAATACATCACATTGGTTCCAACAAAGGTAATGAGCACAAAAATACCTACATAGCCACCAGGTAGTCCCATCCCTTTCGCTAAATGATAGTAAGCATAACCAAAAAAGGCTAGACTCATCAGAAAGGCAAAGCCAAGAGAATGGCCTACCCAATAAAGGGCTTTAATGGTCAAGCGTTGAAAGATGTTTTCTTTGGTACTGCGGTGCACAAGGAAAAGGGCTAAGCTTAAAGCTCCGATCACTCCTGTGATGATCAGGATACTGAATGTATAGAGTGGCATCTGCATAAAGGCCAGATCAGGGTTCCAAAAGACAAAAGACCGAGAGATCCGATAGATCACAAAGTACATCAAAATGCAGACAACAATGCAAGACACCAGACCGATTTCTAAAAGAATCTTATTAAAGCGTTTCATAGTAACCTCCTGAGGATAGATTACCATACTATTTATCGATTATCAATACTTATTTATCGATATTCGATGTATAAAACTATTCAATAAAATCTACTAAGACATAAAAAAGTAAGTCTTTTCATGGACTTACTTTCGCTTTTTCTTAGGAAAAGGTAATTCATCATACATGCTCTCGACCAAGGTTTTTAAAAACTCTCGATCCTCCACCTGATCCACAAGGAGCATTTCTCGACCTCCCTTATAGGGAATTTCTAAGGATGCATCTGGCATAAGCCTTCTTGCTGCCTCGATTGGCTTCACTAAAAATCGATCATCATAGATTCCGCCAAAGATTTTTCCCCTGTAGTAAAGGATGTACTCCCCCATCATGCCTAGATGGCTGATGTCATCAATTTCAGATAATTGTTCTAGTACAAAGTCTAGATATTCCTTACTTGATGCCATAGGGACCTCCTATCTCCTCCTCTTCTTTTCTTTTTGGACCAGTTGAAGAATTTTGATCAAGAGTCGAAAACTACTAGCCATGTCTCGATTGTTACCTACATTGAGGACATAGCTTGCTTTGGTTTCTGGATCATACCATGCATGAGCTCCTGTTACGCCAAGGTGACCTTGGAGTTTGGGGAATTTCCACAAAAGGAAAAAGAATTCATAAAACCTGACCTGCATCATGCCAAGTCCGTAGTGAAGACCCATATGAAAGCGATTGTCAAAGTTCGCCATCTCCTGGATGGAGGATGGAGAAATCAGTTTTCCTTCCTGAAAAGCCTCTAAGAAGGTGAGCAGATCCGCTGTGGTTGTATAGATACCTCCACCTGAAAAGTCACAACTGAGGCTGGTAAAGAGATGAACATCTACCCCATTGATGTAGAGAGGAGCCAGATCTTCTTGTTTAAAGTTCTCACTGTAGAAACTAAGTCCAGTGTCTTTCATTCCTAAAGGTTTAAAAATGTACTCTTCTAGTGCCTTATGAAAAGACATGCCAAAGATCTTTTCCACAAGTAGTCCCAGCAGCACATAGGCCGTATCTGAATAGTGGAATTTCTCTCTGGGTTTCGCATAGGCTTCTTGCCTCTCTCGCGTAAAGTCCAGTAAAGCAGTTGGAGTCCAAAAGACATCAGGTTCTTTAAGTACCTCATCGATAAAACTTGATCCATCCATGGTTTTACTTTCAAAATAATCATTGATGCCCGAGGTATGTCCCAGTAGCTCTCGAATGCTGACCTCCAGTTGATAATCATGTCCTTGGTAGACAAAGAGTCCCTTTAAAACTTCTGGGAACAATTGAGTAGAAATCGGTCTAGCTAAATGCAATTCATCTTTTTCAATGGCCATGAAGATCAGTGTGGCGGTAAAGAGTTTACCTACACTGGCGGCGTGAAAGACTTGATTGGGATGAGTGGATGAGTAGGAATAAGATTCATTGAGTTCTGGTAGGTTCATGGCAAACTGGAGTGTCTTCCTTTTCGTTGCCTCTTTATCCAACAAAGTGTTTAGTTTATCTTGCAGCATGAGGTTCTCCTTCGGGACTTTTGTATAGACTAACTTTCGTCTTTCGTTTAGTTTACTGGAATACATCATGAATAGAAAGTGACCAATGTCATCATTTGGGAGAACATCTGTCACCTTTCGCAAAGAGAAGAGCCTCTTTATCTTGTGGTGAGTTGTTCATCTCTCAAGGTCCAACATCCCAAAAAACCAACAGCAACAAAGTTTATCGTCAGGATAAACCTGTTGCTGAAGGAGTTAAGAAGTTTCTCTTTCTATAGCTTAATCGGAACTTTCAATGTCAATACGCTAAGGATTTGATTAAATTTAACCTCTGCCTTATCTTCTAGGGACTCTGGAACGCTAGCGAAGATCCGCTCATCTTCCCAGCTTGCCGTTACATTCTCATTAAAGAAGTTCTTCAGAGTTTCTTTTTCCTCTGGGGTAAAGGATCCCTCAGGAACAAGATTGAACACAATTTCTTCTACATCGTTTAGAAAGTTCATCACATCTTCAGAGTCTTGTTGGAAGGTCCTGGTGACGAACTCAACCTTATAGAGGGCTTCTTGGCTATCTAGTTGATCCAAGTGTAGTTTTCGAACCACACTACCTGCTGGTAGGTTCAATTCTTCTGTAAGAACCAGTTTAAAAGTGTCTGGGGCAAGTTGAGCCAATGCGGTGTTCAATCGTTTGGCATAATCATCTCGCACATGATCCCATGATTCCACTTCTTTTATAGGGTAAGTGACTAAAGTCAGCTCATCAATGGGAACAATTTCTTCATCCCTTCCAAATATTTCTATAACTCTTTCTTTTTTCTTTTCATTCAGCTCCCCTATCATCATGGTATTTGGAAGTCTGAATTTTGTGAGTTTTCGTTGAGAAAAGTTTTAGGTGTTATAGTAGATGATGCCGTGACTTGGCTCTGGTGCTTCTCTCATTTTGGTAATGGTGTCAGAAATCCGATCTGTGGTAAAGCCCGTTACAGATGAAAAAACTCGAATGACGGGCTCTGATTTCTCCAGAAACAGATTGATGTCCATAAGCTCAGTGTTGTCATCCTGAACAAGATAAGAACGATGGTAGAGTTTATAGTCTTTTTTTCAAAGTCATCTTCTCGTACATAGAAATATTCCAGTAAAAAGCCTTCTTCCTTTTGTGGTTCTTTGGGGGTGATCATGATATGCACGCGATGATATTTCGCTAGGTCAATCACTTCCTGCACATTGTATTGCTCAAAAATAGATAGTAATGCTGAACCAGGCCATCTTCTACTAATTCCAAATGTGCTGTGTCCTTAGACTCAGCTTTTTGTTTTTCCTTGTCTTCAGTAGTTTGACCACCCTCTTCTGTTCCAGAGGATGTGTTACTGGGTTCAGTGCTTTCAACAGTGCTTTCCTGTTTAGCTTGGTTTTCATTTTCTACAGGTGCCTGACCACAGGAAGTCAGTAATAAACTAAAGACGAAGAATAAGAGTAATCCTTTTTTCATCTTTTCATCCTTAAAAGAAATTGCTATGAATACAGTTACCTCGCTAACTGGTCTTTAATAAAGTTTTTTTAAAGAATGATACAAGTTCGACTCCAAATGTTCTCGAAGAAAGTATAAGAAAAATAAAAAAAATCAAGGGTGTACCCCTTGACTAGAGAATCGATATGCTAACCCCATACCATTTGCTCATGCTATAGAGGAGCAAAAGGATGAGAAAGATAAACAGGACCAAGACTGCATAGATCCGTTTGGCTGGTCCCAGTAAAACACTGAGACTGGCTGCAGCAATGGAGCTAATAAAAAAGATAAAAAAAATCAGCAGAATGGGTGTGGATACAAAGGCCTTTGCGATAAGCAAAATAATCCCTACGAAAACAGCAGGGATACCAGCATCACCGATCTGGTCCATAAACTCCTGCACTTCTCTTTCTTGAGAGAAAGCAAAGTGGCTAATTAAATAGGCTACCAAAGCCAAGAGTATTTGCGTCAAATAAGAGGAGACAAAAATCAACAGTAGGAATTTCATTCCCGGTGCTGAAAAAAGTTGGGCAAAGCCAGTTAACAGCAGGGATAAAAGCAGAAATACAATGAGGACATAGTATTTCGGTCGCTTAAAACTTGCTGTTATCTTTCTTTCTTCAGGTACGGGTGGTACATAGTTCTTTTCACGAAAGGGAACTGCTGATGTATACTCTTGATTCTCTCCGCAATAGGGACAGATACGAAAGTGATCGTCAATGGATTTTTTGCAATAGATGCATTTTTTCAAGACCAATCACTCCTTTTGGAAAAAGCCCTCTACAGGGGCTTTTTACTCATCAACAGCTACAACTTCCTCACCTTTGTATTTTCCGCATGATGGGCATACATGGTGGGGCATCATTTTTTCGTGACAACTTTTACACTCAACTAGATGGGGAGCTGTCATTTTTATATTTGCTGCTCTTCTTTTATCACGACGAGCTTTGGATGTTTTTCTTTTTGGAACTGCCATGGTTTCACCTCCTACTCCTTTAGTAATGTCAGTAAATCTTGAAGTCTTGGATCTACTGGTGCTCTACAGGCACACTCTTTATGGTTTAAGTTTTCTCCACATTCCGTACAAAGTCCCTTACACTCATGGGAGCATAAAACTTGGGAAGGTCTGTGAAGAGTCATTTCCTGTGCTACCAGTTCTTCAAGGGTCAACTCTTGAATCTCTTCATCAAGAGGCTCAAGGTAATGAACATGAGTCGTATACTGACACTCATCAAGGCAACGGTCACAGGACGCTGTTCGTTTTACTTCTCCCTGAAATTCAAGGAGAATTTCTTGATCTTCCCTGCGAAGATTACCAAGAACATGGGCTTTTGTTTTTTCTCCATCACCCATATCAAGCTCCAAGCATTCATCAAAGTCAACGCGTTGGAGTTGTTTTTGTTGGAGGTCTATTAGATACCTCTTCATGTCACACCTCTATATAGAACACTACGAGTATAAAGAAGGACGACCTCTTTGTCAAGTTACGTCTTTTTTATCTTTTGTGCTAAGCGCATGGTGTCAGCAAGGACTGCCGTAGCTGTCTCTACTCCTCCAGCACCAGGACCTTGAAAGAAGAATTGTCCTCCATATTTGGTTTCAATTACTAGGGCATTTTGGCCATCATCTACCTTGTAAAAAGGACTTTCTGGAGCAACTTCCTCTAGGTGAATGTGCCTTTTTTCTTTATCTGCCCTAGCCATGAGTTTAAGTTTGTTTTTTCCTTGAGGTACCCAAAGGTTTTCCAAACCTTCCCGATGAATCTCCTCAGGATACTCTCCAAAGGAAGTATAGCACAAAATCCCCAGCTTATACATAGCATCATATCCCTCGAGATCAAGTGTAGGATCCGCTTCGAGATAGCCAAGCTCTCTTGCCAGCACTAAGGCATCATCATAGGCCATGCCCTGAGAGAGCTTCGTTAATACAAAGTTGGTGGAGCCATTGAGAATCCCCTCTATGCGTAAGACTTCATCATA
>CAMFGQ010000088.1 GCA_945950065.1 uncultured Clostridia bacterium | reverse complement strand
ATGGGTGATGACTGTGGCACAGGCGTTGCCTTTACGAGAGACCCAGCAACAGGTGAAGCAAAGCTCTTTGGTGAGTTCCTGATCAATGCACAGGGTGAAGACGTAGTGGCTGGAATTCGAACACCTATGCAAATTGAAGAAATGCGTATGATTAACGACCATCTCTATGATGACTTCGTTAAAATCTGTCATCTCCTAGAAGATCATTATAAAGACATGCAAGACATTGAGTTTACCATTGAAAAAGGTATCCTCTATATCCTACAAACACGAAGCGGTAAGAGGACTGCCCATGCCGCTGTTCGCATTGCAGTAGAGTTAGTTGAAGAAGGTCTTATTGATAAAAAAGAAGCTCTTATGCGTATCGAACCAGAACAACTGGATCAACTTCTTCACCCCACTTTTGATGCAAAAGCTCTGAAAGAAGCGACTCTCATTGCCAAGGGACTGAATGCTTCTCCCGGTGCTGCATCAGGACAAATTTACTTTGATGCCCATGACGCTGTTCTAGCAGCCGATCGAGGCATTACTCCTATTCTTGTTCGTAAAGAAACTTCCCCCGAGGATCTAGAAGGAATGATCCGTGCAGCAGGTATCCTCACTGCCCGTGGTGGTCGTACTTCTCACGCTGCTGTTGTAGCACGAGGAATGGGTAAGTGTTGTGTAGCTGGTTGTGAAGCCATTGTGGTGGAAGAAGAAAACAAACGCTTCCTCCATGGTGGAAAAGAATACAAGGAAGGGGACTTCATCTCACTAGACGGATCTACTGGTCATGTCTATGAAGGCATTATTGAAACAGCTGCACCAACCCTTGATGAAGACTTCTCTATCCTGATGAGTTGGGCTGATGAAGTCGCTAAACTGAAAGTCCGTACCAATGCAGATACACCACAGGATGCAGCACAGGCACTTAGCTTTGGTGCAGTAGGCATTGGTCTAACACGGACTGAGCATATGTTCTTTGAAGAAAAGCGTATTGCTGCAGTACGGGAAATGATTGTCTCGAGAAACGTTGATGACAGAGTACGTGCTCTCGACAAAATCCTCCCCTATCAGAAAGAGGACTTTGTCGGCATCTTTGAAGTGATGAAGGGACTCCCCGTAACGGTTCGCCTTTTAGACCCACCACTCCATGAGTTCCTACCTCAACGTGACACAGAGATTAAAGCACTAGCTGCTGAACTGGATCTACCCTTTGATGAACTCAAGGCACACATTTCCTCTCTCCATGAGATTAACCCCATGCTGGGTCATAGAGGATGTCGTTTAGCTATCAGTTATCCTGAAATTGCAGCCATGCAGACTAGAGCCATCATCGAAGCTGCTATTGAGGTGACAAAGCAAGGCATTCCTGTTCATCCAGAAATTATGGTTCCTCTTGTAGGAGATAAGGCAGAACTGGATTATATTGAAGAAATTGTACGCCCCACAGCTGACAAACTCATTGAAGAAGCAGGCGTAGAACTGAACTATAGCTTCGGTACCATGATTGAAGTTCCTCGCGGAGCCTTAACGGCAGCAGAAATTGCTAAAGGAGCTGAGTTCTTCAGTTTCGGTACCAATGACCTAACGCAAATGACTTACGGATTCAGCCGTGATGATGCTGCTGGTTTTATCAATGAGTACATGGAAAAAGGAATCTTTGAAACGGATCCCTTCGTCAGCATTGACCCCATCGGTGTTGGACGCCTGATGGAGATTGCAGCAGTAGAAGGTCGTAAAACAAGACCTGACATCCATCTAGGTATCTGTGGTGAGCACGGCGGAGACCCCTCCAGTGTTGCCTTCTGTCACAAAATTGGCCTAGACTATGTATCCTGCTCACCCTACCGTGTACCCATCGCACGTTTAGCTGCAGCACAAGCTGCACTGGGAGATGAATCATGAAAGAATTAAGGCAAGGCCTAGTACTTCAGGGATTTCTTATGCTCTTTCTATCCATTTTGGGACTAGGAAAGAAGACAAGGGTGATTCCTCAAAAACAAGCAATCTTATACGGAATACTTGGTCTCGCTAGCATTGCGGCATCGGGTTATGTGAAATCTGACTACAAAATACAACTAATGAAGCCGAATAAATAACAATAGGGTGCGTCTCCACGCACCCTCTCTCTTATTAGGAGTAAACATGTATAAAGAAATCTACCCCCATATCTTTCTACTTGAAATCCCTCTTCGTAATAATCCTTTAAAGGCTCTTAATTGTTACATTATTAAAGGTGAAGAGAGTCTAGTCATCGATACGGGATTTGATACAGAAGAAAATCGAGACATTCTCTTGGGAGCACTGAAGGATCTCTCTATCGATCCAAAGAAGACCTCTCTGTTCCTAACCCACCTCCATTCCGATCACACTGGCCTTGCTGCCTATCTTGCTGAGGAGGGTGTAAAGGTGTATATGGGTGCCATTGATGGAAAAATCCTTATGGAGAGTGCCCATGAAGACAGCCCCCATTGGATGAAAATCAAAAGATTAGCTGAGCTCCAAGGGCTAGCCCCCGATAATCTGAACATCCAAGATCATCCTGGTTTTCGTTTCCGCCCAAAATCTGTCCCACAGCTTCACATAACAAAAGAGGGACATCTCTTTAACATTGCAGAGTATACATTAAAAGTTATCGATCTACCCGGACATACCCCAGGACTACAGGCACTGTATGATGAAGAAAAAGGACTTCTTTTTAGTGGTGATCACATCCTTATGACCATCACTCCCAACATCACCTACTGGGGTGAAGAGATGGGTGACAGTTTAGGAATCTATTTGAGGAATCTCGATGTTGTTGAAGGATTGGAGTTAAAACAAATCTTTAGTTCGCATCGACAGCTTCCCGAAAACCATAAAGAAAGAATCGAAGAACTAAAGAACCATCACGCTCATCGCCTCCAAGAAAGTCTGGATATCCTTAGAAAAAACGGACCCTCTACAGTTCGTGAAGTAACAAAGGGACTGCAATGGGATATACGAGCAAAAGACTGGAATGATTTTCCATCCAGTCAGAAGTGGTTTGCAGCTGGAGAAGCCCATGCACATTTACGACATCTAGAAGAATTAGGGAAAGTAAAAAGCGAATCACGTGAAGGGATTCTCTACTACAGCCTTAAGGATTAAGAGTTCATCATGAACTCTTTTTTATTGTCCTAATCTTCCACTGATTTCATACATATCATAATTAATTTTTAACTTTTACTTGTATCAAAGTTTATTCCATGATATCATACTCATGAAAGGAAATTTGGTATGTTTGATATCTACGAAAAGACACTCAAAGTGATACAAGAAGAAGAGTTCTCTTCAGAGCTTAAGGAAGAAATATTAAGCTATACCTCCTGGAAAATTCTCACCAAACCGACAAAACAAGCTTCAGGTGTTGCTGAATATTATGAAGAACTCCTCCCAGGAGAAGGAGATGCTCTTACGAAAATTCTAGCCGATACCGATAAACAAGAAATTCGCTTGCGTCTGTTACTCCTTCCAGAAGAGTTTTGGACGAAAATAGAAGACACGACAATCTCTATACAACCTAACAACGAGAAAGAGAATGCATTAAGGGAAAAACTCAAGAGCCCTCTGGCTTTACAGCGCTTGGTACAAGTAAGCTTGGATCCCAAACTTTCCCTCGTTGTGCATTTTTCCTACATGGCTCCAAAGGATGTTCGTATGTTTTATTTTGGAGGTAAAGAAGTCTTTCTAGCACTAGGCATTGACCATGCACTGAAACAAAAACAGAGCCTCAGCCAAGAAGAACGTTTAGCTATCTTCAAAACACTGGCTGATGAGTCGAGACTCACGATCTTTAACGCCTTACTTCAGGAAAGACTGACAAGCACTGAACTCTCTGAGAAAGCAGGAATTAGCCTTTCCACAGTCAATCACCATATGAAAGCATTGATTAAGGTAGGACTCGTGATTTTAGATCTTGATTCCAGAGAAAGTAGAGGATCAGCCTTAATGGCAAATAAAGAAGTATACCGAGAAATTCTACAGGAGCTGCTAAATGAAGTAGTCTAAATTCCTATTTATCTCCTAGGATACCATGCCTAAAGAGTTTGCAAATAAGGAATTAATCTTCAAAACAGTAAAGTAGAAGTCAACCGATTCAACAGATAAAAGAGTCGCTCTTGCTATGTAAGCTAGAGCGACTCTTTGTTGATCAAGTCATGCACTTAAGGTTTTATCTTATCTTTTTTATTCTAAAGTACAATACGCCATCAAGGAGAGTTAGACTAAACAAGGAAAGTAGCTTTTCTCTCACTAGATTTTCTGGAATGTTGTCCCCTCTCAAAGAGATTAGGGTAAAAGAGGGACAAGAAATGATGAGGAGGAGTGATGAAACCTTTTAAACTAGAGAACCACTATAGAAGTCATTTACCTGAAATTTTTTATAGCGATGTTCTTCCCATGAAGGTAGAAAAGGAAGAACTCGTCCTATTAAATGAGGATTTAGCCCGAGATTTAGAAATAGACCCACAAGAACTAAAGAAAAATCCTGGATACTTCTCCGGAAGAATCCTACCCTTAGATTCTGAACCCATAGCACAGGCTTATAGTGGCCATCAGTTTGGCTTTTATACAAGACTGGGTGATGGCCGAGCCATCCTGCTTGGAGAATGGCAAGATTCACAAGGAGAGCTATGGGATATTCAGTTAAAAGGAGCAGGGAGAACCCCCTATTCAAGAGGAGGTGACGGAAAGGCTGCCTTTGCACCAATGCTAAGAGAATATCTCATCAGTGAATCCATGGCTGCCCTTGGCATTCCTACAACAAGGAGTTTAGCTCTTGTGCTTACAGGCCATCCTGTCTATCGCCAAGAGACACTGCCGGGTGCCATGTTAACCCGCGTAGCTAAAAGCCATCTGCGCGTTGGTACTTTCCAATACGCATTAGAAGTAAGAGGCGAAAAAGCACTGAAGGAACTCGCGGATTATGCCATCGAAAGACATTATCCTGAGGTGAAGAAACAGGAGAAGCCATATCTTTCCTTTCTCATTGAAGTGATTAATCAGCAAGCGAAACTGCTTGCTCTTTGGATGAGTAAAGGCTTTATTCATGGAGTGATGAATACAGACAACATGACCATCAGCGGTGAAACCATCGACTATGGGCCCTGTGCTTTTATGGATTATTATGATCCTGAAACTGTCTTTAGCTCCATCGATACAAGGGGTCGCTATGCCTATGGCAATCAGCCCACCATAGCACAGTGGAATCTGACACGCCTTGCAGAAGCTCTTCTCCCCCTATTGACAAAAGAAGGTAGTGAAATCAAGGACATCGAGGAAGAGCTGATTTTGTTTAAGAAGAAATACAAGGAGCATTATCTTGATTCCTTTAGAAAAAAACTTGGTCTCTTAAAGGAAGTGGAAGAAGACGGGAAGCTTATCAAAGATCTCCTTACATGGATGCTTGAAAAGAAAAGAGACTTCACCAATAGTTTTGTTGACCTTACAGAGGAAAATTATTCTGATCCAGTTTATCAAGAGGAAGATTTCTTAGACTGGAAAAACAAATGGGAAAAAAGACAAAGGGTCGAAGAACAGTCTAAAGAAGACATGCAAAGGTTGATGAGAGCCCACAATCCTTATCTGATCCCTAGAAACCACAAGGTGGAAGAAATTCTTCAGGAAGCAAATAAAGGGAATCTTGAGCCTTTTACGAAATACCTTTCTTTACTAGAAAAACCTTACTCTTATGAGAAAGATATTTCCATAGAGTACCGGGAACCTATGAGCATAGAAGATATGGGAAGATACCAGACATTTTGTGGAACCTAGGACCTAGGACGTTGTTTTACAGACTGACAAAGGCTAAACTAAGGAAATCTTAAGAATTTTCTTTCCTTGAATTGTTGCTACAAATCCTCGGGAGAAGTATACTACTTCAAAAGAGGATACAAAATGTTTATAGAATCAAATCGCTATGAGTATACGAT
>CAMFGQ010000087.1 GCA_945950065.1 uncultured Clostridia bacterium | reverse complement strand
ACAGTTTTCTGTTCTACTTGAAGAGAAAGAGGAAGCGATCAAGTCTTTGGATAAGTTCTATCAGGGAGCGAAAAGAGGTTTTACACCATCTTCTTCTTTTTTGTATAGCAAGGTAGAGAAAAAGGAAAGTGAAGACTTCTCCCAGCTCTTTCTAAAGATGCTACCCAGTGGACTCAAGGAAAAAGAGTTTGATTTTTTGAGAGAAGAAAAGGAATTCATCCATGTAGAGGAAAAAATTCTGAAGACGATTGAGAAATTGTCCACCTAGAGTTTAGACACTTTCACTGAATGACTGCATAAAAAAACAGAGCAGAGACAGATTGTCTCCACTCTGTTTGTAAGTCCAACTTTAAGGGGTCACCTCAGAGTTATGCAATCTCAGAGATGTAAGTTGCGGGATTTGACAAGGTATCCTGAACAGGGCAGTGGGTTTCAATAAACTGAACAAAGGCCTCTAGCTCTTCCTTTGTATTGTCAGCTTCAAAGTGATAAGTGGTCTTTACTTCACTAAAACCGATCTTTGCTTCAGGGTTTGCTCCCATAAAGCCATCTGGATCAAGCACGCCTTTTACAACAATGTTCACGTTATGGAGTTTGATTTTGTTGGGTTTGGCAAAGGCTCTGGCCACAATGCATTTACAGGCTCCTAAGGCCGATAACAAGGCTTCCACAGGGTTCATTCCTGTATCGGTACCGCCTAGCTCAGGTGGCTCGTCTAGGGTAAAGCTCATGCCTCTTGCTTCGCAGTGTACGGCTAGTCCCTGTTGTAGTTTGGTTTCCGCTTTAAAGATTTGGTCTGCCATGTTTTACTCCTTGCTTGGGTCTTCATTAAGTATTTTTTTCACAAGTATATCATACCATAGAAAAGCACTTTTTTCACAATAAAGATGATCGTTTTGTTGATGGATAAAGGAAAGAGGAGAGATAGGTTTCTCTCCTCCTCCCATGGCTGTTATTTGTAGTGTTTCCTTAGGTACTTTGAGATCTGTTTTTCCTTTTTCTTTTTCAGGTGAAGGTCTTTCTTCTGAGCATAGGCGATTTCTTTTTCTAGCTTACAGTAGCTATTCCAGCGCTCAGGAGAAAGGGTACCCTTTGCCAAGGCTTCTTTGATGGCACAACCAGGCTCGGCCGTGTGGGTACAGTCATGAAACTTACATGTCCCCAACAAGGATTCCACATCTTGAAAGGCTTCGTCTAAACCGCTTTCTGCGTCCCATATGCCTAGTTCACGCATTCCTGGAGTATCGATGACCATTGCCCCTTGAGGAAGCTGAATCAGCTCTCTATGGGTAGTGGTGTGCCTACCTTTTCCATCCTCGTCACGTATCCTCTTTGTTTTCATCCGTTCTTGTCCTGCTAGAGCATTCACTAGACTGGATTTGCCCACTCCAGAGGAACCCAAAAAGACAATGGTTTTTCCAGGTTGGAGGTACTCCTGAAGTTCGTCGAGACCTTGTCCTGTTTTGGCACTTACAGGATGAAGGGGGACGCCCATGGCACACTGCTTTGCTCGGTTGAGATAGGACTCAAGATCCTCACATAGATCAGCCTTACTTAAAAGGACAACTGGCATGGCGCCTGACTGCCAGGCTATGGTGAGATAGCGCTCTAAGCGTTGTTCATTAAAGTCTTGATTTAGGGATTGGATGATAAAGACATAGTCGAAGTTAGCCGCTACTGCTTGTTCTCCTCGACTGAGGTTTGGATTTCGTCGAGAAAAGTAGGTTTTTCGTGGTAGGGTCTCCAAAATCTGACTGCAACCATCAGGGTCGTAGTGAAGCAGGACTTGATCCCCTGTTGTTGGGAAGTCTTGGTCCCCAAGGTAGTAGTTGCTTGTCTTCAACGTGGCTTGCCCTTCTCCTGCAGAACAAATGAAGTTGAAGCGATCTTTGTGTACAGCTGTGATCCTGGCCTTTAGTGGTTCTTCTGCATGAGAAATCCGTTCAGGATCTCTAGTGTCTTGTTTTCTATTCAATCAATTTTCCTTTCTATGCTTTGCATCAAGGTTTTCGTGAATAGCTCTGGTCAATACTGTGTTTTCACATTTTATACAATGAAAAATTGCACAAAAAAACACACCTTTAGGTGTGCTCTAACCAAACCATAGAGTTCACGAAAGGTTCTTTGGTGGCACAAGGCAAGGCTTCGGCTTTGCTGTGCCCAGATGAATTTTAGTTGTTTAGGACCTCTTTGTTCTCAATCATCTTCATCACTCCTTTCGCAAACTGCAGTTTGAATCCAATCTATGCTTTATCTTACCATATGTTTTCTTCCCAGGGCAACGGTTTTTCTTTCTGTTCTGTCCTCAAGTTCACTGGGCTTTGATACTTTTAAACCATCTGCCAAGACCCATACCAAGGGCCGCAAGAAGGCCATAGATCACCACATAAATCCATGCACTGATGTTGTAGAAAAGAAAGAGAGTAGGGAGAAAGAGCAAGACCACCATCAGCAGATAGAGTAGGCAAAAGCCTTCTTTGTAGCCGTAAACCAGGGCAGCTAAAAAGGTAGTAAGGGGAAGCACGGAAAGCAGGATAAACATTGCTGAGCCTGTGTCCTGAATAAGGTTAGGTAGTCCGTAGAAAACCAGGGCCATAAAGATGGCATAGGGTAAGATTTTTTGAAGTTGATTCTTTAGGTTCATCAGGTCTACTCCTTGTTTCCTCTTGTGTCGTAGAGGAGATTTCTTTTGTATTCTTCCCAGTCTCCACCTGCTTTAAACTGATAGAGTTTAGATGCCTTGATGTCAAAGACCAGGGATGCCCTAATCTTTTCATCCTCAGGTGGATACTGAAGAGAGCTCACTAGGGGATAGTCAGCTTGTTTAAGTGCCCTTAGGACTTCTGTACCTTTTTTAGTATAGGCCAGTGGTCGCAGATACACCGTACCCTGCAGCTTGTTGTGATCCTCCTTTGTGTAGTGAAGAAGATGGTGAAGGAGGAGGCGTCGAATGGTGGCCGGACGATAGCGCTTGGTGCTGCATGCTTCAACATATTCATGGATGCTGATTCGAGGTGTAAGAAGTGAAAGCAGTCGATGCTGAATCCCTTCAATGGCTCCATAGGTACTTGACATGTCCCTTGTTAAGACTGCACCGTAGATCATCTCTTGAAAGTCTTCTAAGAAAAGGGGATTTGCTAAGCTTTGTTTGCCCTCTTTGATTTTTTTACGAAGGGAGGTAGCTGAAGGAAAGCTGTGTTCTCTGTCATCATGATAGGCTTGACCAAGGCGCTTTAGGGTGTGGAGGTGTTTATTCGAACCACCTTTTCTCCAAGCACGTAGATACTCAAGGCCAAGGACATCATTGGCACCCTTGGGAGAGCTGTGGACTAAGTTCTTTCTGACAAAGCTGCCATAACTTTCCTTAGGGGCTCTTTTGTGGTTTGGAATGGAATCAAGCATAGAGATTAATTCTTCTAGCTCACCCGTTTCCGAACCAAAAGAAAGGGTGGCCTCCATAGGAAGGGACTGAAAGATCCTGACTCCACCCTGTGCAAATTCTCTTGCCCAAGAGCTTGCATAGATAAAAGGAAGCTCGGCAACAAGGTCTGCTCCTCCTTCTAGTGCTCTACGGGCTCGCTTAAATTTATCCTGAATCGCTACATCTCCACGCTGAAGAAAGTTGCCACCCATAAGGACTAGGACATGGCTAGCACCGGTTTCTTCTTTTGCCTGATTGAGATGATAGAGATGTCCCTCATGGAAGGGATTATATTCTGCAATGATGACAAGGACATGCATAGTAAGAAAAAAAGCATCAGTTTCCTGATGCTTATCCTTCCACGAGAGCTTTAGTATCTTTTGCGATGGCTAGCTCTTCATTGGTGGGAATGACGAGAATCGAAACTCTGGAGTCATCTGTAGAAATGCTTCGTTCATCTCCGCGAAGTTTGTTCTTTTCTTCGTCCATAACCACGCCCATGAATTCTAGACCCTCCAAAATACCTGCTCTGTCAACTACACTGTTTTCACCGATACCACCGGTAAAGACGATGGCATCTACGCCACCCATGATGGCTGCATAACCAGCAACTGTTTTCTTTACGGTTCTTCTAAAGATTTTTAGTGCTAGTTGAGCGCGATAGTTACCGATGCTTGCAGCATCTTCAAGGTCTCTAAAGTCACTGGAGAGACAGCTAATGCCCAGTACTCCACAGTTGTTGTTGAGGATTTTGTCGATTTCTTGAAGTGTATAATCGGTTTTCTTCTCAAGATAACTGATGATGGCAGGGTCAATAAAACCGACACGAGTTCCCATAACAAGGCCTTCAAGTGGTGTAAAGCCCATGGAGGTATCAACACTCTTACCACCGTCTACTGCAGTAACACTGGATCCATTTCCAAGGTGGCAGGTGATGATCTTGAGATCTTTAATGTCTTTTCCGAGGAATTCGGCTGCTTTTTCGGATACGTATTTGTGGCTTGTACCGTGGAAACCATAGCGACGGATTTTGAGATCTTCATACCACTCATAGGGAAGTGGATAGATGAAGGCTTCCGGAGGCATGCTTTGGTGGAAAGCTGTATCAAAAACAGCTATATTGGGTACGCTAGGTAGTAAAGTACGGATTGCATTGATTCCCAGTAGGTTTGGGGGATTGTGTAGAGGAGCAAGCTCAACACACTTTTCTACTGCTTCAATGACTTCATCATCAATGATGACGGATTGTGAGAATTCTTCACCAGCGTGTACTACGCGGTGACCTACTGCTTCAATTTCTGTTAGATCTTTAAGGATGTTGTATTGTGGATCGACCAGTGCGTCCAGTACAACTTTTAGTGCAACAGAATGGTCTTCCATGGGTACTTCCACGGTATGTTTTTCACCATCTGAGGTTTTGAGGATCATTCTGGAGCCTTCGATGCCAATACGTTCAACAAGACCACTGGCTACGAGGGATTCATCAGTCATATCGAGTAACTGAAATTTCAGGGAAGATGATCCACAGTTAATGACAAGAATTTTCATATTTTCCTCCTGTATCGTCGTCTATTTCATTATACCTTGATGAGAGAGATATTCAAGGGGTGGCTTTGTTAAGAGAAGGAAACTAAGGGTACAGTTGAACTAATGTATAAGCGATCAAGGAGGTTCCTATGACAATTGGTTTTATTGGTCTTGGCAACATGGGTCTTGCCATGCTTCAGGGCCTAAAAGAGAAGAAAGATGCTGACTACCGCTATGTGGTCAAGAGTGACGCATCAGGAGAACGACTTAAGGAGATTCTAGGTTTTCCACCTTCCAGTTATGATCAGGTCTATTCCTCTGATGTGGTGTTTCTAGCGATTAAGCCAAAGGAGTATCCTTTTTTCCTTGAAGAGCTCAAAGATCGCCTTGGAGAGGACCAGATTCTTATCAGTATTGCTCCTGGATTCTCCATCGAAAAACTTCAGGGTTATTTTGATGAGCCAAGAAAGCTGGTGCGCAGTATGCCTGCCACTCCTGCACAGGTTGGGAAGAGTGTCAGTGCCATGTGCTTTTCTCCTGCTATGGGTGAGAAGGACAAAGAACTTGTCCAAGAACTCTTCTTAAGCTTTGGTGCCGTGCATCTTCTTGATGAAAGTCTTATGGAAGCCTTTGGCAATCTCTGTGGTGTCATGCCAGCTTATCTTATGATGCTTCTAGAAGCCATGGGAGACCAGGCTGTATCCTGGGGAATCCCTCGAAAACAAGCCTATCTTATGGCAGCTCAGATTATGGAAGGTTCTGCTGTGATGCTGCAGGAGACAGGTCTTCATCCAGGAGAGTTAAAAGATCAAGTCACTTCTCCAGGTGGCACCACCATTCAAGGCGTTCTAGCTTTTGATGAATGGGGTGGACGAAGAGCCATCCAAAAGGCCATGCAAGCCAGCTACAAGAAGGGGATGAGCTTATAAAAAAAGCCACCTCCTAGAGAGGTAGCTTCATGTCACCTTTTTTAATCAGTTGACTCCTACGCATGGCTTCAC
>CAMFGQ010000086.1 GCA_945950065.1 uncultured Clostridia bacterium | reverse complement strand
TTTTTTATACTCTTAGAAAGGAGGATGATGATGAATATTGGAATGATGGACCTACCTGAATGGGAAAGACCAAGAGAAAAACTTCGTCTTCAAGGGGTTAGTGGACTAAGCAATGCAGAGTTACTTGCCGTTCTATTAGGAAGTGGTACAAGAGAACAGTCTGCACTGAGTCTTGCCCAGGCACTGCTGGTCTCCTTCCCCAAGGGGCTCAGCCAGATGGAAGAATTGACCCTAGAAGAACTCATGGAATTTCCTGGCATTGGACTGGCAAAGGCAGCCAGGATTCTCTGCTCACTCGAGCTAGCACGACGAGTAAGCCTTGAACCTACACCTCAGATGTGTGTATCCTCACCCGAAGCTGTCTACCAGCATATGAAAAACAAACTCATTCACTTACAACGGGAAGTCTTTATCTGCCTTCACCTCAATGTGAAAAACAGGATTATTGCTGAAGACACGGTCAGCATGGGTACTCTCAATAATTCTTTGGTTCATCCTAGGGAAGTCTTTAAAAAGGCAGTTAAAAATGGAGCTGCAGCGATTCTAGTGGTACACAATCATCCTAGTGGAGACCCAACACCATCCCAGGATGATCACCGGGTTACCCTACGTCTTAAGGAAGTGGGGGAGCTGTTAGGTATTCCCCTTATTGACCACATTATTATCGCAAAAGAGGGCAACTTTAGCTTTAGGGAACAGGGCATACTATAAATCTTCTATTCACCTGGATCATGGGGTATAATAGCTCTAGCGAGGTGGAAGAATGAACTATGAACAAATTCTAAAACGTGTGGAAAAACCTACACGCTATATTGGGGAGGAATGGGGGAGTGTGAAAAAAGACCCCGAGAAGGTGAAAACACAATTTCTCCTTGCATTCCCAGATTTATATGAAGTCGGCATGAGTCATCTAGGACTCCATATTCTTTATGGACTGGTCAATGATCATGAAGACTTTCTTTGTGAACGCGTCTTTGCTCCTGCAGAGGATATGGAGAACTTCATTCGACAGGGAAAAACGTCTCTTCTTTCCTTAGAGACCAAGCGTGAAGTCAAGGACTTTGATCTTGTGGGCTTTACCCTGCAGTATGAGATGAGCTACACAACAATCCTAAATATGCTAGATCTAGCAGGTCTAGCGCTACGAAGTAAGGACCGTAAAGAAGAGGATCCTGTAATCATAGCAGGTGGTCCCTGTGCCTTTAATCCTGAACCCATGAGTGTTTTTTTTGATTTATTTGTTCTAGGGGATGGGGAAGAAGTTCTACCAGAACTTCTCACCCTTTATCCAAAGACAAAGAGCAAGGATGAATTTCTTCAAAAAGCCATGGAAATCCGTGGCGTCTATGTCCCCAAATACTATGAAGAAATCCGTGAGAATGGAAAACTCAAAGGATATAAACCACTCCTTGAAAGAGCCCCCATGCCCATCCAAAAGGCTCTGGTTAACAATCTCGACACAGCCTTCTATCCAAGTCAAATGATCACCCCTTACATGGACATCGTTCACGATCGAGCTGTCATGGAGATCTTTAGGGGATGCACCAAGGGATGCCGTTTTTGTCAAGCAGGGATGATTTATCGTCCTGTTCGGGAAAGAAGCTTAGAACAGCTCCTTAAGGCTATTGATGGTATTTTGACTCAGGGTGGTTATGATGAACTGGGCTTAAGTTCCCTCTCAACCCTGGACTACTCAAGAATACATGAACTCATCGAGGAACTGACCAGTCGCTATAGTCGAGAGGAGCTCTCCATTAGCTTACCTTCACTGCGACTGGATACCTTTTCCATTGATGTACTGAAGCATTTGGAGAAGCAACGAAAAGGTTCGCTTACCTTTGCTCCCGAAGCCGGAAGTCAGCGTATGCGTGATGTCATCAACAAAAATGTAGAGGAAGAAGATCTCTTCTCCACCATGGAAGCCATCTTTAAAGAAGGCTATAAAAAGGTGAAATTCTACTTTATGATGGGGCTTCCCACTGAAACCCTTGCAGATGTAGAGGAGATTTCAGATTTATCCAAGAGAGTCTATGCTCTCTACCAGAAAACGACTGGAAGGCGTGATCTTCACATTACGGTGAGCACCTCTTGTCTTGTACCAAAGCCCTATACGCCTTTCCAGTGGATGGAACAGGAATCCGTTGAGAGCTTTGAAGAAAAGCAAGATCTATTAAAAAGCCTCATACGCGGAAGAAACTATCGCTATGACCATCATGATGCACGCACCTCAGTTCTGGAGGGGCATATCTCTAGAGGAGACCGTGCCATGGCAGATGTCATTGAAGCTGCCTACAGAAAGGGAGCTCTCTTTGACAGCTGGCGAGATCGTTTCCGCTACGAAGTCTGGGAAGAAGCCTTTGAAGAGCAGGGCGTTGATCTTTCTAAACCCTTATCCTTTGCCATGGATGATTTTTTACCCTGGGATCATATTGATGTGGGGGTGAAGAAAAGCTATCTCAAGAGTGAATGGGAGAAAGCACAGACAGGTGCACTGACTCCTGATTGTCGAGAGGGCTGTTTAGGATGTGGTGTCAATCTACCTCAATTTGGAGGGATATGCCATGTTATGTAGAATCAGGATGAAACGCTCAGGGCTAATGATTTTTCTTAGCCATCTTGAGCTGATGAAAACACTAGAGCGTAGCTTTAAGCGTAGTGGTATCCCTATGCTTTATTCCCAAGGCTTTAATCCGAGACCACTGATGAACTTTGCCTTTCCTCTATCCGTGGGCATTGGAGCAGAGGAGCTTCTTCTTGAACTTGAGATGAAGGATGAGACACCTTTAGATCTGCTCCATGAAGTGAAGCTGGTAGATGGCTTAGAGATTGTGGAGGTAAAGGAAGTCGAAAAGGGTCCATCCCTAATGAGCCTCGTAGCCCAAGCAGACTATCGTATCCAGGGAGATCTAGAAACCCTAGAAAAAATAAAAGGTGATGATGCCTTACTGTTTTTAAAAAGAAGAAAGAAAGGTCCTCCCAGAGAAGTCAATGCAAGAGACTTCTTGTTGGACTACCGTTTTGAGGATGCACTCTATGTGCGCGTCTTAGCAGGAAGTGCAGCCAATCTGCGTCCTCAGGATTTACTTCTTGCCCTTTTGGGTGATGCTGATCAGGTTCATGATTACTCCATCACTCTACTTAAGGTCTATGACGAGGAAGGCAATCCTTTATGGTAGTCTCCTACGAAACCCCTTCCTTTCGAAGACGCTTTCTTCTGGAGGGTGATAAAGTCCTTCAGGGCAGAAGCTTTTATCGTAAACACGAAAAAGGAGAAGTCTATCTAGCCAAGGTAAATGAACAAGTCCAGCGACTTGGTTCACTCTTCGAGATTGAGGGAGAAACCTTCCTCTGCCAAGAAAAAGGACTGCGCTTAGGTGAACAATATCTTGTTGAAATCATCAAGCGACAGGAAGGCAAATACCCCCTCCTTTCAACAAATCCTGGCTGGATCAGTGACAATTTTATATACCGTCATGGAAAAGGAGTGGATTTCTCAAAAGAAATCCCTGAAAGCTATCGAGATCATTTGCTTTCTTTAGACCTAACTGATGTCTACTTTCGTCGTGAAGCCTTGAAAACACCACTTTATCGGATAAAGGATGAGTATGATCTTCTTCGCAAGAAGATTGATGGGATAACAAGGCAAATGAAAGAAGATCAACTGGAACCGGGCCTTGTACATGAGCCGCCCTTTAAGGAAGAAGGGGAGAAGTGGATGAAGGTGCACCTGGAGGAACGTATACTTCAGGTGAGAAAAGGTAAAGTTGAAGAAGAGGGCATTGTCATCTATTTTGAACCAACCAGAGTTGGTCTAGTGGTAGATGTCAATGGTGTTGGAAAAGAAGAGGAACTGAATCGAAGAGCCCAAGAGCTCATTGAAGAAATCCTTGAACTCATGAATGTGGGTGGACTAGTCTTGATTGACTTGGTAGGTAGCGGTAAAGGATATAGAGGTCCAGGCACCTTAAGCCGAGAAGGAGTCCTTATCCTCAGTAGACCTGTTCGGGGAGCCAATCTCTTTTATGTAGATGAGGAACAACTCATAAAGGATTATGTAGTATTGAAAGATAAACTGGAGGAAACACAGTGAGAGAACTGGATGTGTTTGATATTTTGGGGCCAGTGATGATAGGACCCAGTAGCTCCCATACAGCTGGAGCTGTTCGTCTTGGCAATGTAGCTGCCATGATCTATAACAGAAGACCAAAGAAGGTGGATTTCTATCTTCATGGGAGTTTTGCAAAGACCTATAAGGGTCACGGAACCGATCTCGCTCTCGTAGCTGGTATTCTCGGCTATGCACCTGATGACGAAAGAATTCGAGATGCCTTTGATCATGCTAAAGCGCAGAACATTGCTATTTACTTTCATGAAGCAGATCTAGGCTATGTACATCCTAATACCGTTAAAATTATCTTTGAAGATGACAAAGAACGCTTCCAGGTCATCGGTTCAAGCCTAGGTGGTGGAACCATCAAAATCATCGACATCAATGGGGCCGAAGTAGCTCTCCATGCAGATTATCCTACACTGGTACTTCAGTATCCCGATAAACTAGGCATCATCAATCGCGTCAGCTCCATCATGGCTACGGCAGGTGTGAACATCGCCTCCATGAAAGTCACTCGAAGACAAAAGAAAGCCACGATGATTTTGGAACTGGATGGCAAAATCGATCAAACCACCTATAACTTTTTAGCGTCCAGCATTGAGCTAGATTATCTAACCAGCGTTGGAGCAGTGGAGGAAAACCATGGTGTATAAAGCAGTTGATCTCTTAGAGGAATGTAAAGAGAAACAGTGTAAGATTTCAGCGATTATGCGTATAGAAGAAGCTGAGGCAGCCTCCATAACCCCAGAAGAATTGGATGCTTGGATGCTGGATGTCCTTGAGATCATGGATCAATCCAGTACACAGGGGTTGGAAGAGGAAATCTTTTCCATCTCGGGGATGACAGGTGGTTTCGCGAAAAAAGTATGGGAGCATAGAAAGTCCCCAAGCCTAAGTGGAGAGTTTGGACTTTCTTCCATGGCCAAGGCACTCTCCACCTCAGAGGTGAATGCTTCTATGGGGCGTATTGTGGCAGCTCCTACTGCGGGTGCTTCTGGTATCTTACCTGCTGCGCTTTCTGGAGCCAAGGAGAAATTCAATTTAAGTAATGAAGAATTGGTGCCAGGACTCTATACTGCAGGAGCCATCGGAAAAATCATTGCCCTTTCGGCTACCATCAGTGGTGCTGATGGTGGATGTCAAGCAGAGTGTGGAAGTGCTTCTGCCATGGCTGCAGCAGCCCTGGTGGAACTAATGGGTGGTGCACCTGAACAGTCTTTCCACGCAGCTAGCTTTGCCTTGATTCATATTATGGGGCTCATTTGTGATCCCATTGCAGGCTTTGTTGAATTCCCTTGCTCACTGCGCAATGCTTCAGGTGTGATGAATGCCTACATCAGTGCTGATCTTGCCATGGCAGGTGTAGAGTCGCTGGTACCCTTTGATGAAGTGGTGGAGGCTATGTATCGTGTAGGTAAACTCTTACCCGAATCACTGCGTGAAACTGCTTTAGGTGGTATTGCAGCCAGTGATACAGCCAAAGCCTTAGAGGAAAAGTATCTGTAAACAAGAAAGCGAAGACCATGGAAAAACCTAAACCAAAACTCATTGCCAAGGGCTTGGGCTATCTGGCCATTCTGATCCTCATGAATTATGTGATTCGTTTGGATCTAGCTTTTGATGCCCACATGAGTGATTGGGCATTAAAAATTCTTACTGTGGTTATCTTTGTCCTTGTGTTGGGTGTATATTTTCATAAGAATTATTTGATTCGCTTTATCACTCTGGCTTACTTAGGTGGGTATTACCTAGGAAAAGGTGGTGCCTGGCTGGTCAGATCCCATGGTGATCCCGAAAACAAATATCTTCTCATGACCTGGATTATCCTCATCCTTTTTGCTATGTTTTTAGCTGGATATTTGGATCATCC